>NZ_JAMBJZ010000009.1:0-42019 GCF_025291155.1 Apibacter sp. | reverse complement strand
CAGTAAAATCATAGTTGAAAGCAGAACTATTGATGTAAACCGGGCTTGGTTGGTTTTTAATTTCATAGTTAAGTACTTTTATTTAGTAATTAGTTTATAGAAATCTTCTTAGTAAATTCTCCTTCATCGGTAAATATTTTGACAATATATACCCCCTTTAGAAGACCTGTAATATCAAAAGTGTGTTCTTTATCGCTTTTGTTAATATGTTTATTATAAACCATATTTCCTGAAAAATCAAACACAGAAACCATGATTGTAGATGGCCGGTTTAATTTAACATTTCCTGTAATCACCGATTTATCTTTGAAGTCCTTATAGTAAAATTGAACGTTATTATTAGATTTCGCTAAAATTGCTTCTTCATCTACATCTATTTCTTGTTTTTTAACGCAATCATCTTTAAGAATAATGGTTTGTTCAAGAGTACTTTCAGAAAAATTTTCCTTTTCCGGATAAGGATGAGTTCCCTGATAATTCCAAACTGTAGGGTTGGATCCTGTGATAATACTAGTATCAGTATTTTTTATATTATATATACCTCCTACATTATTGTTTAGTTTTACAATAAAATAATGATATAGTGTAGTATATTGAGTATAAAAAGTAACTCCATTTATTTTATAATAAACCTTATATGGAGATTGTCTTTCATTGAAATCTTTATAAATCTGCACTAAATCTCCTTCTTTAACATATATATTTTCTAAAGGAGTTTTATTTTTCACATAATCATTAATTATATAAACTCGTCCATTGTTTATTTCAAATCCTAAATGTAAGGCATTATCTAATGTTGGATTAATAGACAATCCCATCTGAAAATTCTGATCATTACCTTTTATTGTGGTTTGGAAAAAACCTCCTCTATCCCAATCTATAGATTGTTTACTGTATGCTTTAGCTTCAACGTTAGTAGAATCTGAAAGAATATTAAATCCTCCCAATTCTTTTAATTTTAAGGTATATTGGCCGGAGGAAAGTTCAGTTAAATTTAAATCTTTACCAAAAAATACTCCTGATCTTTTTATTTCCTGATCTTTTTGATCTATCAGCTGGTATTCAAAACCATCATCCCCTCTTAATATGTTAATCTGAATGGCTCCGTCATCTTTTGAGTTTGGGGAAACATCACAGGTTGGATTGGTTTTCTTTATTTTAGCTATAATATTGGAGGGTCTGTATCCAAAAGTAAATACACTTTCTTTAGGAAAAAATACATTGTTGAATACAATTTTTTTTCTATATGGATCATATTCGTCAGATAAATAGAACACTGTATCCTCCAATTTAAAATCTCCTTTTCCGGAACGATCTACTAATAAATAAGTTTTATTGTCATTATAAGGTGCAAACTCTTCTGCTCGGTGTTCTATATAACCTAATTCTATTCTGTTACCGCTATTAATAAAACCTCCAGTTCTAAAATCTTTTATAACTGATTCGAAATATCCTCGGTACATGACAAGACTTACATAAAAATCTTTATCTATATCCTCTTCATCCAACGGTATATTAGGTGAATCTAACCCCGAAACTGGGGGAGCATATCCGTTAAATCGTATGATAAAATCATCTTTTGTCTTATCAATTTGTAAACGATCTCCTGCTTTCACTTTAAGGTTAATAGCATGAGTTATCATACCTTTAACAACAGTGTATATATTTCCTTGATGGTCTATGAAAACACCATAATCAGCACTAGGATTATCTTGATCTGTAACATTTTTCGTACCGAACTTAAGCATTATTCCTCCATAATTTACTAAGGTTAAAGAAGCATGCCCTTCGTATCCTGATAGAGGTTTTTCACTATACATAATCGCAGTTTCGGAATCTTTACTACGATCATTAATCATTTTTACCTGCGAAAATTTATATTTTTCTTTAACGGTTTCTAAATTATTTTGTATATACCAAGTTACGTCATTTTCATTTTCATTTAAATATGAATTTGTTAGCATTAGCCAACGACGATTCATAATATTCATTCCCGCAATGCTTTCAATCTGATCTGTTTTCAGATTCTGATTGTCATCTCCCCAAATAAAAAACTCATTATCTAACATTGAATTAGCAGGAAATTTTTCAATAACCAACAATTTATTTCTATTGGAAAGATTATAATTGTTGGAAGCATCATAAGAATCACCCGCTAATGAATAGGCAAAATATGGACTTTCTTCATAAGAAGTAGAACTTTTTCTTTGATATAATCCGCTTTTATCATCTCTATAGATTCCTGTTACTCTATGATGATATTTTTTATTCATATCTTTATCCCAAAGTAGAGTATTACTACTTCCGATAAATGAGCTTTCCAGCATGAAACCATATTTCAATGCCAAATAGGTCTCTGACTTTATTTTCTCAAAAGGAGTCAACAAACGATCATACATAATTAATTCTGGCATATATGCTCTATATATGGTATTCGGATTAAACAAATCCGTATCATAGGTTGAATTGTTATGTTCGTTAGATGTGTAAAATTTTTCACCTAATGATAAATTTGAACTTTTCTTTTCACCCCATATATTAGTAACTGGCTTATTCGTACGGAAATAAGTAAATAATTGTACAGTTTTTTCTTGGTATTCTAATAAATCTACATCGGACTTACCATCGGGATGATACATCAAATCTCTTCCCTCTTTTGAACCATAATCTAGAACTCCTTTATGACTTTCATTACTATGGATAATTTTATCTTTATTTAAGACAAATCCTTTTCCCTGCACCCCGTTTAAGGTAAAAATATAATCGGGATTTTCAAATTTATTCCCAATCATACTGCCCTCTAGATACGTTCCTAAAATAGTAGCCGTAGATAAATTTGCACTTTTTATCTGTATTTCCTTACTTGAACTTGGGTTAGTCAAGAGTAAGGACGGATTAAAATTAATTGATCTCCCAAATACATTCCATTCTACTCTATATTCAGTTTGGTTATCGTTATAAGTAAGACGTAACGAGTCTCCCGAGAAATCTTTCCATAAATATCTTGCGTTAAGATTTTTTGATTCAGGGACGGTTTTCATCCATAGGACAGCGCCTGGCACTCCACCAGGACCTACAATTTTATTATTTTGTGCTGAGGTAAATAAAGAATTTGCTCCAATAAATAATATCAAGTATAATTTCCTCATAGTTAAGTTAATTTTTATCGACCAAATATAATAATTTATTTTATTTTTAAAAAATATAGTAAATTAAATTTATAAATAAATTATTATTTATTTAACCCTATAATTATATCAATATTATTATTAAAATAAATTTGTAATTATTTATTAATATAAGTAAAAACATACTAACAATTGTACATTTTTTCGTCTTTTGTTCTAATTAGGTTATTAAACTATTTAACGATCTATCTCTAAGAGTAACCTATTTGTATACTTTTTTTAATAAAGATTTTGTGTATTTTTGATTAAAAAATAATCTATGTCGCCTCAAGAAATTCTCGCAAAAATGTTATATGCACAAGATCTCACATGTATTGAATATAAAGATTGGCTTCTCGTTGATGAACAGCTTCCTGCTATGCGCGCAGATACTTTTGACTATAAGGAATATGAGAACGGAGTAAGCATACGCTTAGACATAACTTTGCTTTTGCAAAATAAAAAAGCTATTTCTGAGAGTTTTTTAGGTATAGGTAAGGATAAATATTCTGCTATTCAAAACGCTTTTCAAAATTTTGTCGCAAATTCTTTCCATGTTTTTTTGGCTGCTTTCTGGCAAATAAATAATGATGAACAGATTGGTATTGAAGAGTGGAATATAAATGGAGATTTATGGAACGTATATATTGGTAATTTTGGATGTAAAGGAGATTTCAACATCCCGGAAAATTTATTTAAAACTATCGAAGAACAAATACAAGAAGAAAATTTAGAAGAAGATATTTACTGGCTGCGTATTTATTATGCGAATATAAATGATAAAGAGATTATGATTGAGACTTTAAAAAATAATGAAGTTTGGCCCGAAATGGAAAAAAAATTAAGATCTGTATCATGGGTACCTTCAGATAAATTTTATAGCCTTAGAAATTTTATTATTCTTAAACGTAAGTAAATATCTTAACCTCATTTTTTATTCTTAATTTTTTCTTACCTAAATAAAATAAACTTTACCTTTTTAAAAGAATGTTAATATTATAAGTAAGCAGAAAATACCAACCATAAGTTTTATTTTAATTCTATAATAATTATATCATATCAGACATTTTTAAAATGAACTATAATGACATTTTAAAAACTGAATAAATCATTACCTTTGCAAAAATCTAATTCAACTATTACCCATGCAATATAATTTTCAGGAAATCGAAAAAAAATGGCAAAAAAAATGGAAGGAGCAACAAACTTTTGCAGCTTCTAACGGTACAGATAAACCTAAATTTTATGTATTAGATATGTTTCCATATCCATCAGGAGCAGGTTTACATGTGGGCCATCCCTTAGGTTATATTGCCTCAGATATTTATGCAAGATTTAAACGTCATCAAGGCTTTAATGTGCTGCACCCTATCGGATATGATAGTTTCGGACTCCCGGCCGAGCAGTATGCTATACAAACAGGTCAACATCCGGCTATAACTACCGAAGTAAATATCAATGGTGGAGTTGACAATAAAAATAATAAAATCACCGGCTATAATAATCAATTAAGAAAGTTGGGATTTTCTTTTGACTGGAACCGAGAAGTTCGTACTTCTGATCCCAATTATTATAAATGGACACAATGGATATTTATCCAACTATTCAATTCATATTACTGCAAAGAGAGAAAACAAGCCCGACCTATTAAAGAATTAGTAGATATTTTCACAAAAGAGGGAAATATTCATATACAAGCTTGCACTTCTCAGGAAGAACTATTTACTTCTGAAAACTGGAATAGTTTTTCAGAAGAAACCAAACAGAAAATTATATTAAATTATCGATTAGCATATCGTGCCGAAACAACAGTCAACTGGTGCCCTGCATTAGGAACAGTTTTAGCAAATGATGAAGTGGTTAACGGACTTTCAGAGCGAGGAGGATATCCTGTGTACCAGAAAAAAATGATGCAATGGTCTATGCGAATTACCGCCTATGCCGAAAGGCTTCTTACTGGATTAGAAATCATAGATTGGAGCGAATCTATTAAGGAAAGCCAACGTAATTGGATCGGTAAATCTTTAGGAGCAGAGGTTATCTTTTCAGTTGTCGACTCTGAAGTAAAAGTAAAAATTTTTACCACTCGTCCGGATACTATTTATGGAGCAACGTATATGGTTATGGCTCCCGAACATCCTTTGGTTGATCAAATTACCACTGGTAACTACTACGAAAAAGTAAACCAATATAAAGATGAGAGCATCAAACGTTCTGAAAGAGAAAGAATTGCTGATGCTAAAACTGTATCAGGTCAATTTACAGGAGCTTATGCAGTTAATCCTTTTACCAAAAAAAATATTCCTATATATATAGCAGATTACGTATTAGTAGGATATGGAACGGGAGCTATCATGGCGGTTCCGGCCCATGATGAAAGAGACCATAGGTTTGCGAAGCATTTTGACCTTCCTATTATTGAAGTGATTAAAGGAGGGGCAAATGTTCAGGAAGAAGCGTTTTCTTCCAAAGAGGGTGCTTGCGTAAATTCAGGAATACTTGACGGTCTTTCTGTACAAGAAGCGCAAGCTAAGATTATTACAGAAATAGAACGAATGAAAATCGGGCACGGAACCACTAATTATAGATTACGTGATGCTGTTTTTTCACGTCAACGATATTGGGGTGAGCCGATTCCAGTTTACTATAAAGATGATATCCCTTACTCCTTACCGGAATCTGCATTACCTTTAATTCTTCCGGAAGTTGAAAAATATTTACCTACTGAAGACGGCGATCCGCCTTTAGGTCGTGCCACCCAGTGGGCTTGGGATGTTGAAAAAGAACAAGTTGTAAGTAATGACCTTATTAATAACACTACTATATTTCCTTTAGATTTAAATACGATGCCCGGATGGGCGGGAAGTTCCTGGTATTATTTGAGATATACAGATCCTACTAATAATACTTGCTTCGCCGACAAAACTCTCATGAATTATTGGGAAAATGTAGATTTATATATTGGAGGTAGTGAGCATGCAACAGGACATTTATTATATTCTCGTTTTTGGAATAAATTCTTAAAAGATTATGGATTTGTAACTCAGGAAGAACCTTTTCAAAAACTAATTAATCAAGGAATGATTTTAGGCCAAAGTGCTTATATTTACCGAATTAACGGAACCAATAATTTCATTTCTCACCATTTATTAAAGGAAGAACATGACGTAACTCCTCTACGTATTGATGTCAATCTTCTTAAAGGAACTACGGATGAGGTTGATTTAGATCGATTAAGAGATTGGAGAGACGAATTTAAAGATGCTGAATTTATTCTTGAGGAAGGTAAATTTATTTGTGCCAGGGAAGTTGAAAAAATGTCTAAATCATATTATAATGTCATAAATCCGGACGATGTTTGCGATGAATACGGCGCAGATAGTTTGCGTATGTATGAAATGTTTTTAGGACCAATTGAGCAAGCTAAACCTTGGAATACACAAGGATTGAGTGGAGTTCACGGATTTTTAAAGAAATTTTGGAAACTTTATCACTCCGGAGAAAATGAAACTTTTTTTGTATCGGAAGAAAATCCTAATAAAGAAGAGCAACGTATTTTGCATCAATTGATTAAAAAAGTTAAAGATGATTTGGATAATTTTTCATTCAATACCTCTATTAGCTCTTTTATGATTGCAACCAATGATTTATTCAAAATAAAATGTCATAAAAGAGAAATTTTAGAATCTTTATGTATTTTAATTTCTCCTTATGCACCTCATATTTCCGAAGAATTATGGGAAAAATTGGGCCATTCTAATAGTATTGAATTTCAGCCCTTCCCTGAATTTAAAGCAGAATATCTTGTTTCAGATACCTTTGAATACCCGGTTAGCTTTAATGGAAAAGTACGTTTTAAAATTGAAATGCCAATTTCTGCCACTGCTCAAGAAATAGAGGAAGCTGTATTGGCTCACGAGAAAGCTCCGAATTATTTAGAAGGTAAAACTCCTAAGAAAGTTATTGTAGTGCCTAAACGAATTATTAACATTGTTATATAAATGTGTTTGAAAACCCAATCCAACTTATGGATTGGGTTTTAATTTTTATCGAATAATTTTTATTCTTACCAATGCAAATTAGTGGTAGGTTCTTCTATCTACAGATAATAGGGTTCTTGTTGTCTTTTTAGCTTGATCGTAAACTAAAAGAACAGCTGTAGTCCGTATGTCATCAAAAGAAACAATTTTACCCGTCGAAAAAACACTTGAATCCCTAATTTGAAAATGTTTCAGGCCTTATTTTATAAGCTGATTTATATTATACCTTAACATCGGTCTATTAATACGTCCAGGCACAATGGCATTTACTCTTACTCATTTTTTACTATCTAAAAAGGTAATGATTTGGTAAATGAATCTCTAGCCCCCTTTGTCATTGAGTAGACAGTTGAATTTCTACCAGATAACATTCTGTGAAAAAAAATACGAAGAAATATTAATTCCGTCTCCTTTACTTTTTTCAAAGATTCATAAAAATTTTGAGTCTATACATAAGGGTTTTGAAATTAAGATTGATATGCATAATTAAAAAACTCACTTGTATTTTCAAACGAAATAAAACGACCGATTCCTGCATTATTAATTAATACATCCACATGATTGATGTCCTCTAAAATAGATTTACTTAGTTTAGGTAATTGCCAAATGATGGATAAATCTACAAAAAAAATAGTAATGGGTATTTGAGAAGAGGTGAATTCTTATTTAACTTTTTGTAGTTTTTTTAATCTTTAGTTATTAAAATAATATGAGCTTTCTGATGAGCAAATGCGTGAGCAATTCCCAATCCTATTCCATCAGTTACCCCGTTTATAGTTTCATTTTTATCTGTAAACATAAAAGATTTTTAAATTAAACTTATTTGTCAAATAATTTACAATATGGACAATCCTGATATTTTTACAATAATTATTTATAGAGATTTTAAAAGTATCCCGAATTACAGTCATTCCCAGTAGACAAATTAATTTTCGAACTTTATAATATAGTGTTTTTTTATTGGACTTTTAAAAATAAAATTTATCTTTGTAAAATAATTTACGATCATTAATAAAATTACTTATCAAGAAAGGTGGAGGGAATTGGCCCTATGATACCTTAGCAACCCTCTTCTAAGAGTAGGTGCTGCATCCAACCGTAAAGGAAAGATAAGTCGAAACAGCTTACATACACCAAGAAAATAATTCAAGCTTCTTTCGGCCTATATAAAGAAGCTTTATAAAGTTTTTTTATAAATTTAATGGGAATCTTGTATAAGTTGTTTTATGATGATTAATGAATTTTAATGTATTTATTAATTAGAAAAAACAACCAAAATCATGAAACTTGAAACAAAATTAGTGCATATCTCTGAACCTGATGAACTTACTGGCGCTATTTCTACTCCTATTTATCAAACTTCTTCGTATGTACAAGAAGCTCCCGATGTTAATAAAGGATTTGCCTATACAAGAACAGCCAACCCTACACGTAAAGTAGTGGAACAGGCCATAGCTGATTTAGAGGGAGGAATTGCCGGATTTGCTTTTTCATCAGGATTAGCAGCTACAGATTGTGTTTTAAAATTATTAAAACAAGGTGATGAAGTCATCGCTGTAAATGATGTTTATGGAGGTACCTATCGTATTTTAACAACGGTTTACAATAAATTTGGTATAATCTCAAAATTTATTGATACAACTAACCTTGAAAACGTTAGAAATGCCATCAATAAAAAAACACGTTTCATCTGGCTGGAAACTCCTACAAATCCTACCTTAAAAATATCGGATATTGAAGAAATTGCTAAAATAGCCAAACAAGCGGGGGCCTTATTAATTGTAGATAATACCTTTTTATCGCCTGCTTTGCAACAACCCATTTCTCTTGGTGCTGATATTGTAGTACATAGCGGTACAAAATATCTTTCCGGACATGGAGACGTATTATCGGGATTTGTCGTTGTAAACGATCAAAATATCGCCGATGAATTAAAGTATTTGCAAAACACTTCCGGTGGCGTGCTATCCCCTTTCGATAGCTGGTTAACTCTACGAGGCATTCAAACACTTTATCTCCGTTTAGAAAAGCATTCGGAAAATGCGAAAAAAATAGCCGAATATTTACTTACTCATCCTAAGGTAGATAAAGTTTACTATCCGGGATTAAAGTATCACCATAATCATGATATAGCCGCAAAACAACAAAAAAACTTCGGAGGAATGGTTTCCTTTAGCTTAAAAGAGGATACCTTAGAAGCTGCTAAAAGATTTTTAACTCGTACAAAAATATTCCTTTTAGCTGAAAATTTAGGTGATGTCAGAAGTTTGGGAAGTCATCCGGCTACAATGACCCACAAATCAACCCCTATAGAAGTACGCAAGGAAACAGGAATTCAAGATTCTCTCATTCGTTTATCGGTAGGTATTGAAAATATAGATGATTTACTTAATGATATTAAACAAGCATTAGATTAACGAAACTCCCTAATTGAACACTATGGCAAGAAATAAACTTAAATTGGGAATCTTTGGTTTCGGTTGTGTAGGAACCGGATTATACAAAGTTTTGGAAGAAGCGGAAAGTGTTGATGCTAATATAAAAAAGATTTGTATAAAGCACCCTGATAAACCCAGATCTATCGATAAAAAATATTTCACAACAGATAAAAACGAATTGTTATCGGACCCAGAAATCGGAGTGATCGTTGAATTAATTGATGATGCGGAGGCGGCCTTTGATATTGTTTGCGAAGCGATGAAAAAAGGTAAAGCTGTGGTATCCGCCAATAAAAAAATGATTGCTGAGCGTTTACCTGAGCTTTTAAAGCTCGAAAAAAAATATCACACTCCCCTCCTCTATGAAGCCTCTGTATGTGCCAGTATACCTATCATTAGAAATTTAGAAGAATATTACGATAACGACTTACTCACTTCAGTATCAGGAATTTTTAATGGATCCACTAATTTTATACTTACCAAAATGATCCATGAAAATATGTCTTACTCTGAAGTTTTAAAAGAAGCTCAAGAGAAAGGATTTGCTGAATCTGATCCTACCTTAGACGTTGAAGGTATTGATCCCAAATATAAATTATGTATCATCCTTTTTCATGCTTTCGGACTCATCGTCAAGCCTGATACAGTATTTAATTTTGGAATTTCAAGAATTAGCAATTTCGATCTGGAATTTGCGAGACAAAGGAATTTCAGCATAAAACTGATTGCCAAATGCAATAAAAATAATAATGAAATTACCGGTTTTTGCGCTCCCACTTTCATTGAAAAAGAAAATACATTAGCACATGTAAATTATGAATATAATGGCGTTGTTTTGGAAAGTGCCTTCTCCGAAAAACAACTTATGATCGGTAAAGGTGCAGGAGATAAGCCTACCGGCTCCGCTGTACTTTCAGATATATCTGCCTTAACGTACGACTATAGATACGAAAATAAGAAATATATACATCTGAACAAGCAATTAAAATTAGTAGATACGAAGATATATAAGGTATATGTAAGATATCATGATAAATTTTCAGGCTTTACTGACTTTGATACAATTGAAGAACAATACAGCAGCCCATTAGGAAACTATTTTATAGGATTTATATGCTTACATAAATTAGCTAATTCTTCTTGGATTAAAGATCCGAAAATAAACGTAATTTTTTTCAGCTAAAATCAATCTTATAGTAGAGAGCACAATTTTTTAGATTAAAATTCTAATAAATCTTAATTGCTCTCTCATATAAGTCCTTATATATGGGAATCACTAGAGAATTATCAAAAAGTAATGCCTGTTGTTCGGCTTGTTCCTTGAAAAGTGAAAGTAAATTTTCATCTTTTAATAGCTTTATAGCATTCGAAGCCATCGATTGAACATCGCCAACCGAAGATACAAATCCGGAATAACCATCCTTATTCACTTCAATTATTCCACCAGCATTACTGGAAATAACAGGAATACCACATGCCATAGCCTCTAAAGCTGCTAATCCAAAACTTTCTTGTTCAGATGGCAAAAGAAAAAGATCAGCTATACTTAATATGGAGTGAACATCTAATATTTTTCCCAATGTTTTTACTTTATCCTCTAATTGGTAGACTTTGGTTAAATGTTCTATAGTTTCCGTTTCAGGGCCTTCTCCTACAATCAAAAGTTTTGATTTAACTTCTTTTTGTATCAGGTTGAAAATAGACATAACATCATTAATCCGTTTTACTTTTCTTAAATTTGAAACGTGAATAATCAACTTTTCATCATTTTCTACAAAATTTTTTCTTGCGCAATGGCTGGACACTTTTACCGAATTATCGATGAAATTGGGAATGACTTCAATGTCTTTTTTAATATCAAATACTTTATATGTATCTTCTTTCAAACTTTGGGAAACGGAAGTTATATAATCGGATTTATTAATTGAAAATTCAACTCCTGACTTATAAATGGGATGACTACCCACTAATGTTATATCCGTACCATGTAAAGTTGTTATTACCGGTAATTTTATACCTTTCTCATGAAGAATTTGTTTAGCAAAATAAGCAGCATAAGCATGAGGTATAGCGTAATGCACATGCAATAAATCTAAACCATAGGTTTCTGCAACGTTTACTATAATAGTAGATAATGCTAACGAAAAAGGTTGATATTCAAATAATGGATATTGTTTAACGCATACTTGATGAAAATAGATATTAGGCAAGGTAACATCAAGCTTAGCAGGCATACTATAACTTATAAAATGAGCTTCATTACCTAAGGCTGCCATTTCCATACCAAGTTGAGTGGCAACAATACCGCTTCCTCCAAAAGTTGGATAACAAACAATTCCTATTTTCATCGTATTATATTATTGTAAAAAATTTAAAAGATCATAATAATTTTCAGAATTTATGCCATGACCTTCATTATATTCATGATATTCGTAATCTAAATCTAATTCTTCGCAAATGGATTTAAATTGTCGAGACCATACTATTGGAATAATAGGGTCTTCTTTTCCGTGTGAAAAGAAAAATTCCAATTGCGAAAAATCATCACCCATATTGACATCTTTTAGTAATTCTGGGTCTGGATATCCACTTAAACAAGCAACTTTTTTAAACTTTTCAGGACAATGCAAAGCCAATGAAAATGAAAGAATAGCTCCTTGACTGAATCCTAATAAGGTTATCGAGGTATCATCAAAGGAATATTTATTCTTGATTTGATCCAGAAACTTCATGATAATCTGTTGTGCTTCAATTGCTTGTTCGGAGTTGATCATTTTAGCTCCGGATGTAAAATCTAAATCATACCAAGCATAACCGCCCGTGGTTATTTCTCTTATGGCTCGCAAACTTATTACATAAGCGTCATCTGGTAATTCTTCTGCAAAGCTGAACAAATCTTGCTCATTACTTCCATATCCATGTAGCAAAAGTATTAATGATGGCGAATCTGTAGCCGACTTCGGTTCTCTAAGTAAATAATGGACCATTTTCTTTTTAATTTCTTAAAACAAAGATACTCTTTTTTAAAAAAATCTTTTGGTATATTTCCTTTATACCTTTTTTAACTTTATAAGTGCAAATATCACAAATATGAATACTCTAAAAAGCAAGTATTCGTTTTATAAAACACTAAAAACCAACTATTTATATTATATAAGATTATTTTTAAAGTACAACGAATTCATTTTATAATTTTAAGATTATAAACAAATTCACATCATTAGAATTATTATTCTATAACCCTATTTTCTAACATTGGTACAAATTGATAGTCTCCAAATTCCATGGTTTCAAAGGTATTTTCATCTAATTTAAGTACCGTATACATTTTTTGTTCTTTTTCACCAATAGGAATAACCATCACTCCTCCAATAGTTAGTTGCTCCAATAATTTTTTAGGCATGGTAGGTACTCCTGCTGTTATAATAATTTTATCAAAAGGAGCAAAAGAAGGTAATCCTAAATATCCATCTCCAAAAATCTGATGTTTGGGTAAGAAATTTATTTTCCTCAATATTTTCTTTGAGAAATCAAATAATTCTTTTTGTCTCTCGATAGTATAAACTTGAGCGCCTAAAGCTACTAAAACAGCGGTTTGATATCCTGAACCGGTACCGATTTCTAACACTTTTTCTCCCTTCTGAATATGTAATAATTGGGTTTGAAACGCTACGGTATAAGGATGAGAAATGGTTTGATTTGACAATATAGGAAAAGCACGGTCTTCATAAGCTAAATCCTCGAATATTGAATCAATAAATAAATGACGAGGTATTTTATTAAGAGCATTTAATACGATCTCATCAGTTATACCTTTTTGTTTAAGTAAATTAATTAATTTATTTCTCTTTCCTTTATGTTTTAATGTATCCTCTTTCATTGTTTTGCAAGTTATTTAAAATATAAATGGAAAACAATACTCATAGCAGATGATAAGCATGTATTTTATGATTAGATAACTTTTTTCATGACACTTCTCGTGTCATAAAAAATTGCTTGTTTTTATCTTATAGTTATTTTTTTACTTCTTAGATCGTTTAGGAAGGATAAAAGTTAAATTTAATAAAACAATAGATATTAAAATAAGTACTATACCCAACCATTGTAAAAAAGTTACTTTTTCATTAAGAACAAATTTTGCCATCATAACAGATACCGGCAATTCCATAGAAGCGATAATGCTCCCTACCCCTATACCAACAACAGGCATTCCTTTAGTAAATAAAAAAGGAGGCAAAATGGTACCGAAAATAGCTAAAATAATACCCCATTTATAAAATATTGAAAAATGAAAAGGTTGGGTAATGAGAACATGTGCCCAAATTATCGTAACCATAAGGGTTGCCCCAACCAATAAATATACGGATCGCAAGGTAGGCGGCATATTTAACGCTATTTTATTAGATGAAAACATGGAAAAGGTATAAGATACCGCTGCCAATATTCCAAATAGCACTCCATTAAAATTTAAATGTAATTGTGATTCATTGATTAGGTTGGTGGCTAATAAGGTACCGAGAAGAATAAATATAATGGCTATAATTTCAACTACTGAAGGTTTTTTCTTGTTAACTATAAAATCGACTAATGCTCCCATCCAAACAGCTTGCATCAGCAAAACAATACATATAGATACTGGAATTCCATAGTGCACTGCCAAATAATAAAAAGTACTGGTTAATCCAAAAGATGTACCGCATAAAATTAAATAAATTTTATCTTTAGAAGTATATTTTTTTTCTTTATTTTCATTTTTATTTTTGCTAAAACAATGAAGTATAAGAAGTCCTAAAAGCCCCAAAACAGCTTGAGAAAAAGTAACTTCAGCGGTAGTATACCCATCGTTATAGGATAAACGGACAAAAGTTGCTAATACACCGTAAGAAGCCGCTGCAAAAGCTACTAAAAATAACGATTTTAAGTAGTTTACGTTCATTTACTTGATTTTTTTACTATTTATGCAGGCTCAAAGTTAAAAACTTAAATTTAGATACTTGTTGAAAAACTAATGAATCGAATCAATTTTTTAAATATTTGTTAATAAATTGATAGTTTTACCTTTAAATTTGCAAATACATAATAATAGTAATCCCTACATTATGAGCGCATTATTTTTGTATTTATAAATAAAAAAGACTATATTTGCAAACTTTAAAAAATAAAAGAGCATAAATGCCAACTATTCAACAATTAGTAAGAAAAGGAAGAGCCACACTTACCAAGAAGAGTAAATCGGCTGCTTTAGATTCTTGTCCACAAAGACGTGGAGTATGTACTCGTGTATATACCACTACACCTAAGAAACCGAATTCAGCACTTAGAAAAGTAGCCAGAGTTCGTTTAACTAACGGTAAAGAGGTAAATGCCTACATCCCGGGAGAAGGACATAATCTGCAAGAGCACTCGATAGTATTGGTGAGAGGCGGAAGGGTAAAAGATTTACCGGGAGTTCGTTATCACATTGTCAGAGGTGCTTTAGACACAGCTGGTGTACAAGGACGTTTACAAAGAAGAAGTAAATACGGAGCTAAACGACCAAAAGAGAAAAAATAGTATTAACGAAATTATTCAGGTAAAATGAGAAAAACGAAAGCAAAAAAACGTCCGCTTTTACCAGATCCTAAGTTTAACGATCAATTAGTAACACGTTTCGTTAACAACTTAATGAAAGACGGTAAAAAGAGTATAGCTTTTAAAATTTTTTACGATGCATTGGATATCGTAGAAACTAAAAAAGAAAATCAGGAAAAAACATCTCTGGAAATTTGGAAAGATGCTTTAGAAAACGTAATGCCTCACGTTGAAGTACGTAGCAGAAGAGTTGGAGGAGCTAACTTTCAAATCCCAATGCCTATTCGTCCGGATAGAAAAATTTCTATGGCGATGAAATGGTTAATTAAATATTCAAGAGATAGAAATGAAAAGTCCATGTCTCAAAAGTTAGCAGCTGAAATTATCGCCGCTGCAAAAGAGGAAGGTGCTGCAGTTAAAAAGAAAACCGATACGCATCGTATGGCTGAAGCTAATAAAGCATTCTCACATTTCAAATTCTAAAGAAAATATGTCTAGAGATTTAAAATACACACGTAATATAGGTATTGCTGCTCATATTGATGCAGGAAAGACAACTACAACGGAAAGAATTTTATTTTACACCGGAGTAAACCATAAAATTGGAGAAGTTCACGATGGAGCTTCAACGATGGACTGGATGGTTCAAGAAGCAGAAAGAGGAATCACTATTACCTCTGCTGCCACTACTTGTAATTGGAATTTCCCATTAACTGATGATGGCAAAAAATTACCAGATACTCAATCCTATCATTTTAATATCATCGACACTCCGGGGCACGTTGACTTTACTGTTGAAGTGAACCGTTCTTTGAGAGTATTAGATGGATTAGTTTTCTTATTTAGTGCAGTAGACGGTGTAGAACCCCAATCTGAAACTAACTGGAGACTTGCAGACAATTACAAAGTTCCAAGAATGGGATTTGTAAACAAAATGGACAGGCAAGGTTCAGACTTTCTTAATGTATGTCGTCAGGTAAAAGAAATGTTAGGATCCAATGCTGTTCCTATCGTATTACCTATCGGATCAGAAGAAGATTTTAAAGGGGTAGTTGATTTGGTGAAAAACCGAGCAATTATATGGCATAACGAAAACTTCGGATCAACTTTTGATATCGTAGATATACCTGAAGATATGAAAGACGAAGTATTGGAATATCGTCAAAATCTAATCGAAGCAGTAGCTGAATATGATGAAACTTTAATGGAAAAATTCTTTGAAGATCCAGATTCGATCTCTGAAGAAGAAATCCACGAAGCACTTCGTAAAGCAACTATAGATATCAGCATTATACCTATGGTTTGTGGTTCCTCTTTTAAAAATAAAGGGGTTCAATTCATGCTAGATGCGGTTTGTCGTTATCTTCCTTCTCCATTAGATAAAGAAGCTATTGAAGGTACAGATCCTAAAACTGATGAACCTATCGCTAGAAAACCTGATGCAAAAGAACCTTTCTCTGCACTAGCATTTAAAATTGCTACCGATCCATATGTAGGTCGATTAGCATTCTTTAGAGCCTATTCAGGACACTTAGATGCCGGTTCTTATGTGTTAAACACTCGATCTGGAGATAAAGAAAGAATTTCTCGTATCTATCAGATGCATGCCAATAAACAAAACCCTATCGAATATATCGAAGCTGGAGATATTGGTGCAGCTGTTGGATTTAAAGATATTAAAACCGGAGATACGCTTTGTGATGAAAAATCTCCAATTATATTGGAAAGTATGGTATTCCCTGATCCAGTTATCGGTATCGCTGTAGAACCTAAAACTAAAGCAGATGTTGATAAATTAGGTATGGCTTTATCTAAGCTAGCTGAAGAAGATCCGACTTTTCAGGTAAAAACTGATGAAGCTTCCGGACAAACTGTAATTTCAGGAATGGGAGAGCTTCACCTAGACATCATTGTAGACCGTTTAAGAAGAGAATTTAAAGTTGAAGTAAATCAAGGTCAACCTCAGGTTGAGTATAAAGAAGCTTTAATGGGTACTGCAGATCACAGAGAAGTTTACAAAAAACAAACCGGTGGTCGTGGTAAATTTGCTGACATTGTATTTCAAATTGGGCCAGCTGATGAAGGTAAAACCGGATTGGAATTTGTAAACGAAATCAAAGGTGGTAATATTCCTAGAGAATTTATACCTTCTGTTGAAAAAGGTTTCAAAGAAGCCATGAAAAACGGACCATTAGCCGGATATGAAATTGATGGTATGAAAATAACGTTGAAAGACGGTTCTTACCATGCAGTAGACTCTGACCAGTTATCTTTCGAATTGGCAGCTAAACTTGGATTCAAAGAAGCAGCTAAGAAAGCTAAACCGGTTATTATGGAGCCTATCATGAAGTTAGAAGTACTTACTCCTGAAGAATACATGGGAGACATTGTTGGGGACTTAAATCGTCGTAGAGCTACAGTAAGTGGAATGGATGACAGAAATAATGCTAAAGTAATTAAAGCATTTGTCCCATTATCTGAAATGTTCGGATACGTGACCTCTTTAAGAACCTTATCTTCCGGACGTGCTACCTCAACTATGGAATTTAACCACTATGAAGCAGCTCCTCAGAATATAGCTGACGATGTAATTGCTAAAGCTAAGGGTACAAACGTTTAATTAAAAAAACAATGAGTCAAAAAATAAGAATAAAACTTAAATCTTACGATTATAATTTGGTTGACAAGTCTGCTGAAAAAATCGTAAAAACCGTGAAAGCAACCGGTGCTGTAGTTAATGGACCTATTCCATTACCTACTCATAAAAGAATTTTTACCGTATTGCGATCTCCACACGTTAACAAAAAATCTCGCGAACAATTCCAATTAAATTCTCACAAAAGATTAATGGATATTTATAGTTCTTCTTCTAAAACTGTTGATGCTTTAATGAAATTAGAGCTTCCAAGTGGTGTAGAGGTAGAGATTAAAGTATAAGTTTATAAATTACTTACATTATAATAAAAAAACCTTCTGAATAATGAATTCAGAAGGTTTTTTATTTTTTATATTTAATTAATCATCTATATAACTTATTAAATGATATATTTAATTACAATACAAAATAAATATAATAAATATTTTAAACAATTTACCTTAGTATTATATAAACATTGGCATGAATTTAGCTATAAAAAAATAAATACATATATCTATTATGAAAAGTAATTTAGCTTATTATGAAAATGTATTCTCTATCAATAGAAGAGAAAATTATGTTGGTCATAAAAATCAAATACATTTCATAAAACAAGTTCAGTTTAAATTATTATTTACATTAGCAGATATAAATATCAATATTCATAGTAATTTTAATAGGAAAGAATTTATAAATACATGGATCAATACAATTGATAATTTAATTTTAAACTATAAAATTAACGATCCTTATTCAATGTATAAAAGTAATTTTCCAATAAAAAATATTCATGATCTCCAGATAATTTTTAGAAAAAAAATGAGTAGAATCAAAACATTTATATGTTTTCAGTCTTCTTGAAAATATATAATACTATTGAATTATAATTTTAACTTATATTCTATAATTTTTTAGAATAATTGAAAGGAATAATTGTTATAAATTTAAAATATGATAAATAAACTTATATAAACTATATAAAAATAATATGAATAATTAAATGAAAAGTTTCAAGAAAATAATTTAATCAAATATAATTTATAATTCATCTTAATTTAATTTCAAAAACATGTGTTAAACTCTATTTAGTGATGCAGGCTTTTATAGCCTGCTTATTTTATATTTCTATTTTTATATTCTTCAAATTTTTGAAATAAATTTTTTTCTTTATCTTTAGGCATCCTTCGATGGCTCTCACCTCCTTCTGTAGATAATGGGAGTAATTGAATATCAGTATCTATGATTTCAATTGAATCAACTAACAATTGCATCTCTAAATTCCATAATTTAAAACACATTGAGTGAAATGTGTCTTCAGATAGAATATCTAATTTTTCTTGAGTTATTAAAAGTCCGGCATCCGCATATTTATCCACATAATGAACAGTAACACCAATGGGCAAATTTTTATATACAGCCCATTTTAAGGCATCTAGTCCTCGTACATAAGGAAGATAACCCGGATGTGAATTTATAAGTTTATGTCGGGAAACTAAACTTTCCGGCAATAAGCCTGCTCCTGCTATTAAAATCGAGTGATAAGACTTTTTGGTAAAGCATTCATCAAGCTCTTCAATTTCCTTAGATATATAAGTAAAATTTAAATTGGCTACCAATTGTTCGTTATCTATTTTTACTAATAATTCTGAGGGGCGATGTGCAATAAGCGGATGTAAAGTTTTTCTTAGTATAAAGGGTATAGCATATACATCTACATCATTATACCCTTTTCCTTTTAAACGCAACAAAACTTCTTGTGTTTTTCTTGTTGGTTTATTATAACATATAACAGCAATTTTTTTTGACATAATAATTCTATCTAGTAAGGTGTATGAAGTAAAAATTAGGATATGCTATATCAAGAATAGCAAAGCTTATTATTACTAGAATTGTATTTATAAAAGTTTTTTCATTTATTATGAAACATAAATAGGTTTATAAAATATTTTGAGTAAAATCTATAACGACGTATTCTGAATAAGTTCCTATTCTATATCTGCCTCCCCAGATTCCGATGCCGGAACTTACATAGTAGTGCGTATTTCCTTTTTTAAGATATCCGTGAGATTTTTCAAAAAGAGCATTTGTAAGTAAAGAAATCGGCCAAATTTGCCCCTGATGTGTATGTCCCGAAAATTGAATATCAACTTGATTAATTTCAGATTCTTCCAAATGATATGGTTGATGATCTAAAACTAATATAGGCTTAGTTTTATCTAAGTTTTCAATTAATTCTTTAAGTGATTTTCTATTAATATTAGTTCCATCATCTCTACCCACTAAATAAAAACTATCATCAATTAAAACCGAAGAATCTCTTAATAAATTAATTTTGGTTTTTTTAATAAAATCTATGCTATCTGCAATACCACTTATATATTCGTGATTACCTAAGCAACAATAAACACCCAAACGTGATTGTATATCTTTAAAATAATTATCTAAATTAAAATAATTTAGCGGTATGATACTACTATCTATAATATCTCCAGCAATTAAAACTATATCAGGATTTTCATTATTAATTTTTTTTATCCAACTTTTTAATTCTGGACCTTTAATTGAATATCCTAGATGAAGATCGCTGATAAGAACTATTTTCAGAGGTTTAATCAAACTTTTGTTTGTCATTATTTTTAGATGAATTCTTCTTTTATCTAAATAGTTCATATATCCATACAAACATAGAATAGCCACTAAACAAATAATAAAAAGGATTACATAGTTGCTTGCAAGAATATCACTCGGTATAAATGTCCAGAATTTATTCAGAAATTTAACGCCATCATAAATAAGAAACAGTAAGAATGTATACAAAAGTATTACTAACCAACCGGTTGATATTTTATATAAAAAAGTAGCAGATCTAAGAGGTAAATTTTTTGAAAATAATAAAAATAAAATAAATGATGAGGGTAGAAATAAAACTAAAAAGAAAAATATTCCGGTTATCATTATTGATACACCGGATATTAATGAGTATATATAATAGAATATATAGAAATTAGATAAAAAGTATAAAAAAATTGTCAGTGATAGTAAAAATATTTTTTTCATAAAGTATTATTTTATATTTCCAAAAAAAAATTGAACATTTATCACAAAAACTTATCTTATACTTCATAATATATACAATAATTATATTATTCATAAAATAATTTATCCCAAAACTATCTTATAATTAATTATAATTATTTTCTTTTTTATTTTTTCAATACACGATAGAAATCTATACTATGAAATTTTTTTAATTTCTTCAATAAATCTGTCCGCTAATTGATCAGCTTCCTGTTGTGTGTAAGCTTCAGTATAAATACGGATAATCGGCTCTGTATTTGATTTTCTCAAATGAACCCAACTATTTGAGAAATCAATTTTTAATCCATCATAAGTTTTTATATCTTCATTTTTATATTGGTCTTCAAGTTTTTTAAGAATTAAATCAGTATTAATTTCTGGACTTAAATCTATTTTTTTCTTTCCCATGAAATAGGTAGGATATAAATTTCTTAGTTCTTTTACCGAAGCTTTTTTCTTAGAAAGATATGAAAGAAAAAGAGCTATACCTACTAAAGAGTCGCGACCGTAATGTAATTCTGGATATATAATACCTCCGTTACCTTCTCCTCCTATAAGTGCATGGATCTCCTTCATTTTTGATACAACATTCACTTCTCCAACCGCAGAAGCTTGATATTCTTGATTGTATTTTTTAGCAATATCATGTAATGCTCGAGACGATGATAAATTTGAAACTGTTGTAGAAGGTGTTTCACTTAAAACATAATCTGCTACTGCCACTAGTGTATATTCTTCTCCAAACATGGAACCGTCTTCGCAAATAAAAGCTAAACGATCAACGTCGGGATCTACTACTATTCCTAGATTGGCCTTCTCACTAGGAACTCTTTTCATTATATCATCTAAATTAACTTCTAAAGGCTCCGGATTATGCGGAAAGTCACCCGTAGGTGTACAATACATCTCAATTACTTCTACGCCTAGTTTTTTCAGTAAAGGTACTACCGATATACCACCTGTAGAATTAACAGCATCTACCACTATTTTAAATTGAGCCTTTTGAATGGATTCAACATCAACTAAAGATAGTTGTAAAATTTTATCTATATGAAGCTCTATAGCATTCTCTTCTTTTTCATAACATCCTAATTTATCAACTTCGACAAAATCAAAATCTTCATTCTCTGCAATAGTCAATAATTCTTTTCCTTCTTGGTCGGAAATAAATTCTCCTTTAGAATTTAGTAATTTTAAAGCATTCCATTGTTTAGGATTATGACTTGCCGTAATAATAATTCCACCTGCTGCAGATAAATAAGGAACCATGATCTCTACTGTTGGCGTGGTAGAAAGTCCTAAATCAATCACATCTATTCCTACTCCTTGTAAGGTTGAAGAAACTAAATCAGAAATCATTTGCCCTGATATACGAGCGTCTCTTCCAATAACAATTTTTAAGTTTCCTTTATTAAGCTTTCTTTTTAACCATGTCCCATAAGCCGCTGCAAATTTTACTACATCTACAGGTGTAAGATTTTCTCCTGTTTTCCCCCCTATCGTCCCACGAATTCCAGATATACTTTTTATTAATGGCATATAATATTTATTTTACTCCTATTTTATTATTTTGAATATTGTTGAATCTTTTCTATAACGAATTCATTTGAAATATTACCTAAAAAACCTTCTCTTTTATCTCCTTTTTGAATTATAGTTACTGGAATACCTCCTACTAAGTCTGTACTAATCGAACCAATATTTGATAACAATTCTTCTCTAGATATATTATAAACATTTTTCATTTTATTTTCCTTTACAAAAGATTGCAATTTTGCTTGATCTTCAGTTTCATCTATACTTACAAAAATAAATTTAACTTTTTTATTTTTATATTGATTTTGTAGCTTAACAAAATCGGGAATTTCTTTTACGCACGGAGGACACCAAGTAGCCCAGTAATTGGTAATATAGATAGTATCGCTTTTTGTGTCTAATAAATCTTGAATTTTAGAAAAATTCGATTGTATAACTTTTATCTCTTGTGTTTGTTGATTATTTGTTTCTTCGATCCTATTGTCTTTACTATTATGCTTACATGAAAATAGCATTCCCAAACAAACCATTAAAAAATATATTTTTTTCATTTTGTATAAATTTTAGTTACAAAAGTAAACATTTTAAAGATAGAATGTTTTAGCAATTTTAATGAGAGTTTAATTTAGTTGTATTAATAAGAATTTATAACAAAAAAATATAGTCTAAAAATATCTTTGGAAGTCACAAATTGTAAATAATAGATAATTTAAATATAGAATTTCTAACTCGACGTTTTTTTTTATATTTGATCAAATAAAAAATTTATGAAAAAATATATTTTTATCTTGACATCCTTTTTGTGCGTAGTAATTTCTTGTGAAAATGCCTCCAGTGGAAATAAAAATATTATCCCCACTGATCCTGAGCAAAATATAGAATCTCACAATAACACTCATGATTCTTTATCTAATCTTTCTGGAGTTGATTCTATAAAAAGTGAAATACCCCCTCACGCGAATACAAGTATCAAGTCTTCTACAGACTCTATTAAACCTCATTAAACGAGGTTAATTAAGGATAAATATTTTATTAATAAAATTCATTTATTTTCAAAACCATAAAAATTCTTTATAATGATTCGAAAAAAGTTCAATTACATTATTTTTTCCGCTTTAATGACTACTCATTCTTGTGTTGATCATAAAGATAAAACTTCTATGAATTCTTCTTATCAAACATCTCAACAAGGAATTGAAAATACTATTAAAAGATATAAGACTGAAGGAAAAGAATCAAGTTTAAAAAAAGAATTGATATGGACTGCATATAAAACACCCAATAAAATTGCGGTAGACGGGAGCTTTAAATCTATTTCTTTAACTAATACTAAGGATGATAAATCTTTAGAAGAGGCTCTAGAGGGAGCAAAATTTTATTGTGATGGAACAACTGTTACTTCCGGTGATTCTTCCAGAGATGGAACTTTGACTTTATTCTTTTTTAAAAGATTAGCTTCTCCCGATATTTACGGATCATTTGGAAAATTTGAAAATAATAAGGTTATGATTACTATAACATTAGATAAAAAAACTATAACTAAGGAATTTACTTATATATTTAAAAAAAATACAATCACTATACAAGGATCTGTTGACTTATTAAAAGACTTTGATTCTCAACGGGCATTTACAAGTTTGCATCATGCATGTTTTGATTTACATGAAGGGAAAACATGGACAGAAGTTAATTTGACTGCAATTATATCGAAATAGCATCTGGCTCCTAATTAATAATTGTTTTTTCATTATAAGTAATATTAGTAAAATTTTGATATTCTTAAACCATTATATATGAAATAAGTGAACTATATTTATTTTGTTTAAATTATCAGGTTATTATATTTTTAGGAATCTATGTTCTAATTATGTTTAGTATCTATGATCATATTCATGCAAATGAATTTTCTTTTCGTTATTATTTATTTTTTTAAAATAAAAATTAAAATGATAGCATAAATAATATTTCATTGAAATTCATAGTTTTGGCATTTGTGAACAAGATTTGTTTAATGAAAATTCAATATTTATTACAAAAAATATGATTTTTTCAATTAAAAAAGTTTGTGAAATTGAAAAATGGGTTTATCTTTGCACCACTGAAATTATTAAAAACAAGCGTTCAGAAAAGATCCGGTAGTTCAGTTGGTTAGAATACCTGCCTGTCACGCAGGTGGTCGCGGGTTCGAGTCCCGTCCGGATCGCTAAAAAATAAAGTTTATTTTTTTATTATTGCATACAAGCAATCTATTTTGATCCGGTAGTTCAGTTGGTTAGAATACCTGCCTGTCACGCAGGTGGTCGCGGGTTCGAGTCCCGTCCGGATCGCTAAATTACTTCTCAATTATACATTCATATTTTTTTAAATTTACTCCATTTTTACTTCAATAAAAATATGTTATATAATACTTATTAAAAAATGATTTATTGATCAATACTATTCCTTTAATATCAGAATTAATAAAAAGTAGGGATTACACATGCTATTATCTTTTTACTTAACGTTAGCATTTCCATGTTAACTTTATATTTTAATCGTTGGAAAATTTTGATAATACTTTTATAATTCATTATTTTTTTTTCACAATAAAAATAAAAAACGATTTACTTGACAAATTTTAATCAAATTGTAAAGTAAAATCGTTTATATCTCAAATGTTAATTTTTTCTAATTTTCCATAGGAAGAAATCCATAATTTTTTGAATAGTTGAGCATTTCTTCAGCAAATGATTTAGGATAAGTAACTTCAATATCGATAATTTCTTTCTGTTCATTTATCTTAGGAACTAATATTGGATTTATAAATCCTTTATAGGCAGCTGTTTTAAAATTAGAATTTCTTTTTAATACTTCTTGGTGTAATTCTTTATCTACTTTTACACCATAGGTTTCAACTAAATTTTTTGCAGCATTATAATCTCCTTCAGACTTAATTCTCTGAGTTTCCTTTAACAGCTCTCCAAATAAATCATGTAATTTTTTATAATCATTGATTTTAAAATAGGTTTTACCATTCTTGACAATTTTTTCAATAACATTGTCTTTTTTACCTTTCTCATAAGCCCATGCACTTACCCATTGACGATTTCGCATATGTGCCTCTTCAATATCTCTGCCCGGCTCTATGCGTATCAATTGTGTCATCAATCCGTTACGTATATAATCATTATAGGCTGTCATCCCCACTTTTTTCCAATCATCAACCAAGCCTAAATTTTGAAGTTCGGGATCATATAAATAATATAGCCCCACTAAATCCGCTCTTCCCTCTTCCATCGTAGATGCATAACTTTTTAATGTCTCTTTTGGTGTAGCTACTCCTTTATTAATTTGACCTGAGGCATGACCGATTACTTCATGTAAAGCGGTATGGAGTTTACTTGCCAATTCTCCGTATTTTTCAGATAATTCAATCTCTTTTTCATTATAAGCGAATTCTTTCAGCTTTTCACTTCCACCTGCTTGATTGTAAGCATCAATTATATTACCTAAGGAAACTGATTTAGACCCGAATTCAGCACGTATCCAATCAGCATTAGGCAAATTTACACCTATAGGCGTACTCGGTGAAGAATCTCCGGCTTCTGAGGCTACAATAACAGTTTTATAGGAAATACCAACAACATTTTTTTTCTTATGTTCTGCCATTAATGGAGAATGATCTTCGAACCATTGAGCATTTTTGGATATAACTTCCATCTTAGCCGACATATCAAAATCTTTGATCTGAACGATATTTTCATAAGAACCTTTATGTCCAAGCGGATCGTTATATACTTCCACAAATCCGTTTATATAATCAATATTTCCTTTAGTTGCTTTTAACCAGGCTATATTATAGTCGTCCCAAGTCTTCAAATCACCTGTTTTATAATATTCAATTAGAAGCTTAAGAGCATTTGCTTGTTCTTCATTCTCTGCCACTGTAACTGCTTTATCAAGCCAAAAGATTATTTGATCTATAGCTGCTCCATACATTTCTCCACTTTTCCATGTTTTTTCAAATAATTCTCCTTTACTATCTTTTACTAATTGAGAATTTAAACCAAAAGATAATGGACGGGAAGCATCCGGACTTTTTTTAGCTGCATAATATTTTTCTACTTCTTTTTCTGTAATTCCTTCTCCATAAAAATTAACCGCTGACCCTGTAATTAACCCTTTTGATTCATCCAAATTTACTTTTTTAGCATCATTTTGATCGAATAATACGTCAACAATGCGTTTATCTAATAAAGTTTGAGTTTCATTCAATAATTTTTCGAAGTATTCTTGAGAAAATTCCGGCATTATTTTATCATTGGAATAATGATGGTGAATTCCATTTGAGAACCACACTCTTTTTACATATGTTTCAAAATTATTCCAATCTTTTGAATTTTTATCTCCTTTATAATTTTGGTAAATACTTTCTAAAGCTTTTCTTATTTTTAAGTTATACTTATAATTTTGGTCCCAAACAATATCTCTACCGGCTAATCCTGCCTGTGAAAGATAATAAACCAATTTTTTTTCATTTAAAGACAGCTTATCCCATCCGGGTATTTGATATCTTAAAACTTCTATATCTGCAAAACGATCAACTTTGTAATTAAAGTCATCTTGACTAATTTTTTCGACTTGGTCCGGATGTTTCGAATTACAAGACCCCAAGATTATTGAGGCGGCAAGCATACCCGCAACGATATTAATTTTCATCTTTAAAAATGTTTATATATTAAATGTTTTAACAAAGATAAAAAACTATGAGCAACTGAGTGTACGGTTCTAATATTTATTATATATAGTTCTATCATTATAATAAAAATATTAAATAACACATTTTTAAACCTTTGATAATTTATATTTTTTAACTTTAATTTAAGTAAAAATCATTTTAATTTATCTTAAATTTGCATTTATTATTAAAAAATAATTATTTTCTTATATCATTTAATTTATTAATAAATAATCTTGTATTTTTGTATATATTAATGCTGTATGAAAATTACCTTACTATCTGTTGGAAAAACTAATTCTAAAGAATTATTATATCTAATGGAAGATCTAGAAAAGCGTTTACCTCCTTTTATAAAATTTGAAAGAAAGGAGTTGCCGGATGTAAAAAATTCAAAAAATCTATCTGAAACGGAACTTAAAAATACTGAGGCACAACATATACTATCTCATATAACTTCTGGAGATACTTTAATAATTTTAGATGAAAAGGGTAAAGAATTTTCTTCCACAGAATTTTCTTCTTTTTTAGAAAAACAAATGAATAATTCTGTTAAGCATGTTGTCTTTTGTATTGGAGGTGCATTTGGTTTTTCAGATAGAATTTACAATCTTTATCCTCAAAAAATAGCTTTATCAAAAATGACATTCACTCATCAAATGGTACGCTTGTTTTTTATTGAACAATTATACCGTGCTTTTAGTATATTACAAGGTAAACCTTATCATAATGAATAATAATTTTAAATTAAAATGGTACGATATAATTTTAGTAATTGTACTATTCTTTGTGGGAATTTGTATTATTAATACTTTTTTTTTATATCTGGCTATAATAATAAATCTGAATCCTTATGTATTTACCCCAATAATTACTATCGGTAATTATATACTGGTTTATACTGTCTATCATTTCATCAGTTTAAAACCTAGAAATGAAAGCTTTAAAATCAGTTATTCTTATAATAATATCAAATTTTTTCCTATAGCCTTTTTGTTATTTTTAGGTCAATACTTTGTTTCAGAATATTTAACAGGATTAATACCAACGCAAGGGGGGATTTTAGAGAAAATGTATAAAGCTATGTCTTATGCTTTATTAGGTAATACCGAAAATTATCCTATCATAACCTTTATATCTGTATGTATAGTTGCTCCTATATTTGAAGAAATATTTTTTAGGGGATTTATATTAAAAGGCATGCTTAACAATGGAGTAAAACCTTATGCGGCGATATTGATTTCTTCCTTAATTTTCGGAGGTATTCACATATTTCCTTGGCAAGCAGTAGGAGGCATTTTAGCCGGAACCATTTTAGGAATTACTTTTTACAAATCAGGATCTCTTCTTACGTGCACAACCCTACATTTTATTAATAATTTTGTTGCATATTTACTATTTATACGCTATAAATCATTGGAATCACCTGATTTTGGGTTTAGTGGTTTTGCCTTATTTATTGTGGGAATTATATTAATAGTTATATTTGGACATTTTTATATCAAATTTACTAAAAACAAAAATATGGAAATAACAAAATATGGAAATACTATTAGCGACTCAAAATGAGCATAAAAAAGCTGAAATAATTGAAATTTTACCAGAAAATTTACAACTTAAAACTTTTAATGATTTTAATTTCGAAGGAGAAATTGAAGAAACAGGCACAACTTTTCATGAGAATGCTTTTATAAAAGCCAAATTTGGATATGATTTGACTAATATTCCTTGTTTCGCCGATGACAGTGGGTTGGTTATTGAAGCATTAGATGGAGAGCCCGGAATTTATTCGTCTCGATATGCCGGTACAGGATCTTTTAATGATAACATATCCAAAGTCTTGAAAAAAATGGAAAATTGTTCCAATAGAAATGCATACTTCATTAGTGTTATTTGCTGGGTTAACGATCAGGAAGTAAAATACTTTGAAGGTAAAATTTTTGGAAATATTTCTTCTGAAATTAGTGGATCACAAGGATTTGGGTATGACCCCATATTTATTCCTAATGGTTATATTAAAAGTTTTGCCGAGTTTTCTCCTAAAGAAAAAAATATAATAAGTCATAGAGCAATTGCTTTAAAAAAATTTACAGCTTTATTAAAAAATAATTATTTAAAATAATTTATTAATCAAATTTTATACATATTAAAATTAATATGTTTTTTAGTTTAATATTTTTAAAAATAATTTTATTTTAAAAACTAATATTCGTATGATAACCACATAAAAAGCTTTTTAAAAGTTTCTTTGATTGGATTTTTGGCATCTTTAATACACAAATATTTTAATTTAATAATTTCATCTAAATGAAGATTTAGAAATAGCTTAAATTCTATTTTACCATTAAAAATACAACCTAATAATCTTTATTTATATGCGTAATCAATAAATAGATAAAGAATTTAGTTATTACAGATGATATAAATCTTTTTTTTTATACCTAAAAATAATACCTATTCCCGAACCTATTCATTAATTATGAATAAATGATCATAATTTTTAATTGTTTAAAAAAATGAATGTTCTGTTAAATTAAAACTTATTCTTTAAACAAATTTTAAAAAGAACTTACTTATACATTTTTAGCAATTAAATTGATTGTATTTTTACAAAAAATATATACTTATGAAAAAATACCTAATCAATATATGTTTTATTATTTCGATGTTCACATTTGCCCAAAATTTAAAAATTATTCCTTTAGGTGTTTATGGAGGTAGTGATGAAAGTAATCTTTCTTCTTATTTATTAGCAGAAGAAAATACAACTGATTATATAGCATTAGATGCTGGTACAATATATAGTGGAATAAATAAGGCCATTGAAAATGGAAGTTTTACGAATACAACCGTCGAAAATATTTTAAAAAATAATATTAAAGGATATTTTATATCTCATGGACATCTGGATCATTTATCTGGAATGTTAATTAATTCACCTGAAGACTCTTCCAAACCCATATATGCTATCAAAGAAACGATTGAAGTTTTAAAGAATAAATATTTTACAAACACAGCATGGATCAATTTTGCTAATGAAGGTGAAAGCCCGATTCTTAATAAATATCAATATATTTATGCAGAAATTGGAAAAGTATTTTCCATATATAACACAAATTTTACTGGAACTGTTTTTGAATTAAGCCATGTAAATCCATTAAAAAGTTCAGCAATTTTAGTTGAAAATAATAAACATGCTGTTTTATATTTTGGTGATACCGGAGCTGACAGAGTTGAAAAATCTGATAAATTGGCCAAAATATGGAAAGAAATTGCTCCAAAAATTAAATCAGGGAAATTAAAAACCATTATGATTGAAGTTTCATTCCCAAATTCTCAATCAGAAAAAATATTATATGGTCATTTAACACCTTATTTATTAAATGAAGAAATGGGAAAATTAGCTAAATTAGTTGGTAAAAACAATATGAAAAAATTATCAATTATTGTAACTCATATTAAGCCAAAAGATGATAATGAACAAATAATCAAAAATGAATTATTAAATACTAACCCATATTCCATCAATTACATTTTTCCTAAACAAGGTGATCTTATAATTTTGAAATAGATTAAAATTTCATTCTTATATTAAAAATTTTAGATAAGTACATGAGCTAAATAAATGAAATAAATTGTTCAATAATTATATTATTTTATTTTCATAAGTAAATAAATGAAAATGTAATATTACAGACAAGTTCAAAAAAAATTAAATTGTTCTTAAGAATGTTTTTCATTGTAACCGAATTTTTAATCTAAACTTATTTTACTATTTTATAAAAAAAAAGTTTACAATATAAATCAAAATATTAAAAAAAGTTATTTATAAAAACAAATAACATACAATAACTTTAAATATCAACTAAAATACTTTACTTTTACATAAAATTTAAAACAATTAAGTATGTGTGGATTTGTAGGAATTTTTGATTTAAAAGAAGCTAATGAGATACTAAGGCCTCAAGCTTTAAAAATGGCAAAAAAAATTCGTCATAGAGGACCAGATTGGTCCGGAATTCATTGCGAAAAAAATGCAATCCTTGCTCATGAAAGATTATCAATTGTAGACATTGCTTCGGGAGGACAACCTCTTTATAGTAGTGATAAAAAATTAATATTAGCTGTAAACGGTGAAATATATAATCATAAAGAAATTAGAAAAAAATTTGAAGGAAAAGACGATTTCCAAACTTTATCCGACTGTGAAGTTATCTTAGCTTTATACAAAGAAAAAGGGATCAATTTATTTAATGATATTACAGGGATCTATGCTTTTGTATTATATGATCAGGAAAAAGATGTTTATTTAGTGGGAAGAGATCATATGGGAATCATTCCCTTATACATGGGATATGATGAAAAAGGCCAATTTTATGTTGCGAGTGAACTAAAATCTTTGGAGGGTGTTTGTCCGGATATTAAAGAGTTTGAACCTGGAAAATATTTTTATAGCCCAGATGGGGAAATTAAGACATGGTATCATAGAGATTGGATGGACTTCAACTCTGTAAAAGATAACGAATCCGATGTTAATAAATTAAGAAAAGGATTAGAAGATTCTGTACATAGACAACTAATGTCTGATGTACCCTATGGAGTACTTTTATCGGGAGGATTAGATTCTTCGATTATTTCAGCGATTGCTAAAAAATATGCAAGTAAACGTGTTGAAGATAATAATAATTCAGATGCTTGGTGGCCTCAACTTCATTCCTTTGCTGTAGGATTGAAAGGTGCTCCCGATTTATTAGCTGCCAGAAAGGTTGCCGATCATATCGGTACGGTTCATCATGAAATACATTTTACCATTGAAGAAGCTTTAGATGCAATTAGTGATGTAATTTATCATATAGAAACATACGATGTAACAACTGTACGTGCCTCCACCCCTATGTATCTTTTAGCTAGATACATAAAATCTATGGGAGTGAAAATGGTTCTTTCGGGAGAAGGGTCCGATGAGCTTTTCGGAGGTTATCTATATTTCCATAAGGCTCCTGATGCACAAGCGTTTCATGAAGAAACCGTAAGAAAATTGGATAAGCTTCATCTTTACGATTGTTTACGTGCCAATAAATCTCTTATGGCTTGGGGGGTTGAAGGACGAGTACCATTTTTAGATAGGGAATTTATGGATATTGCAATGACTTTGAATCCCAAAGATAAAATGTGCGGCAATGGAAAAATTGAAAAACATATTTTAAGGGAAGCTTTTGAAGATTATTTACCTGAAGAGGTTGTCTGGAGACAAAAAGAACAATTTTCGGATGGAGTTGGTTATTCATGGATTGACACTTTAAAAGAAACTGCCAATAAAAAAGTATCAGATAAACAAATGGAGAGAGCCGCCGAAAGATTTCCGATAAATCCTCCTATGTCTAAAGAAGAATATTGGTTTAGAAGCATTTTTGAAGAACATTTTCCGTCTCAAGCAGCAGCCCAGACCGTTCCTTCAGTACCTTCCGTAGCTTGCAGCTCTGCGGTAGCTTTGGAATGGGATGAAGCGTTTAAAAACAATCCTGATCCTTCAGGAAGAGCCGTAAAAACGGTCCATACAGATGCAATTTAATTTACGTTCAAGGCTTTTATTTTTTTTAATAAAAGCCTTTTCTATTCAACAACAATTCCATTGGGAAATACTTTCTTTTTTTGGAGATAAATAAATAAGCGCGGAAAAAAAATGCGTAAAAGCAATTTTATTTTTAATTTCCTACTCTCTCTAACTGATACAACCACATAATCACTTATACTTTCTTGAGTAAATACTGATGAAGGAATTTTATTTTTTAAAATTTTTACAGCTTCAGTAGAGGTATGTCCTTTAGTTTGGCTTAATGATTTACCATCATATATTCTTCTATATCTAAACAATGGTTTATCGAAATAAAAGAAATTATAATTTTGTACTGCAGATCTAGACCAAAAATCCCAATCTTCTGCATAAGACAAATTGGTATCATATCCCCCATTATTTTTCCATACACTTTTTTTGTAAATCGTCGCATTTGGCAGAAAGCATCCACTCTGAATCAATCGTAAACGATTGTATTTGCCTGATCGATTATATCTTTTTTCACTCCCAAAAACTAAATAATCTCCGTATAGAATATCAATAGTATTATCTGCTACCATTTTATGCAAAGCTAAGTCATAATAGTTTTCATTCATTAAATCATCAGAATCAAAGGGCAAAATATATTTACCTTTAGCTTCTGATATACCTCTGTTCCTAGCCATTGCAACTCCTCCATTTTTTTGATTTATTACAGTAAAAATATCTTTATATTGATCTAATATTTCTAAGGTATTGGTATCAGTTGATCCATCATTAACCAAAATAATTTCATAAGGATAAGAAAATTTAACCGCTTTGATACTCTCAACGGTCTCTACTAAATATGATCCCGAATTATAAACCGGTATAACTATAGATAAAATAATATTTTCTTTCATAATACAAAAATAATTTTTTTATGGTATTAAATTTTATATTAGTAAAATAAACTATACCAATTTTGCTAAGTTTTCATAAAAATATATAAAGTAACTCTTATATAATCTAATTTATTTATTTTTGCCTTTCTCTTAGTAATATAAAATCATTTTATGAAAATAGTTTCAATAAATTCTAAAAATATTAAAGAAGAACATATATGTTGTTCATTAGGAAATGATAAGGATAGCATAAACAGGTCTTTAACCAAAAAAAATTGGATGAATGAACAATTTTCCAATGGACTTGTATTTAAAAAATATGATGTAAGAGGAAAAGTTTTTATAGAATATATGCCTATTGAGACTGTTTGGAAACCAATTATTGGTTCCAATTACATGGTAATTAATTGTCTATGGGTGTCCGGACAATATAAGGGGAAAGGGATATCGAAAAAACTATTAGAAGAATGTATTAAAGACTCTTTAGAACAAGGTAAAGACGGTATTGTGGTTGTGAGCAGCTCTAAAATAAAACCTTATTTAACCGATAAAAAATTTTATTTAAAACAAGGTTTTTCAGTTATAGATTCAGCTTTTCCTTATTTTGAATTATTGGAGCTAAAGCTTAATGAAACAGGCATTAGCCCGAAATTTTCAGATAAATCAAGAAGTGGCAAGGTAGAAAACAATAATGGTTTTACGTTTATTTTTTCCAATCAATGTCCGTTTATGGAAGAATATATTTATCGTATTTCTCTTGTTTGTAATGAATATAATATCCCCTCAACAGTAATAAAATTAAAAAATCATCAAGAGGCCCAAGGTACAGCATGCCCATGGGGAACTTTAGGTATTTATTATAAAGGAGAACTATTTACTCATGAACTTATGAATGAAAAAAAGTTTGCAACGCTGTTAAAAAAATTAAATCTTATACAATAAGGGGCAATCTATTTTTATGATGAAATTTTAGATATTATACCATCGTTAAGTCCAATATTTTTATAAACTTCCAATAGTTTTTTAGCTGAATCATAATTATTTACTTTGCCACTTGTATAAATATACACGTTATTAATCCTTTCTCTTATTACATTATTCAACCCTTTAAAGATGGAATCATTTTCTCTATATTTTTTAGGTGAAATAAATAATTCTATTGTATAATATTGATTAATTGAAACTTCTTTTTCATTAAATTCTACTACGGAAGCATCTCTAAATCCTGCCTCTTTGGCAATTTTTAAAGTTGCTTCACTTTCAGATCTTAAGTTTGTACTTCCTGCATAATATATATACTTACCATTTGTTTTAATAATTTCAACATTTTGCATTCCTCTAAGTTGTGCGGAATTAGGATCGTATCTATTAAATGATGCTAAAAATTGAACTTTTAAAACTTTGCCATTATCAATAGGTTTTTCAACCGCTTGCGAAATATCTATTTCCTCTTTCTTTTCCGATTTTTTATCATATTCTTTTTTATAACTTAAAAAAGCATCATAAATATTCTTTGCAATTGTATTCTGTCCTTCTTCAGAGGCTAGATATTGCCCTTCTTGAGGATTAGATATAAAACCTGTCTCAATTAATACGGAAGGCATAGCCGTTTGAACCAATACTAAAAATCCAGCCTGCTTAACTCCTCTTGAAAATCGATTTTCTTTTTTAAAATTATTTTCAATATAACTGGCTATTTTTAAGCTATTTTCTAAATAAATATTTTGCATTAATGTTAACCCTATAACGGATTCTGGAGATGAAGGATTAAATCCTTCGTAAGTAGTTTGGTAATCTTTTTCCATATATATTACCTCATTTTCCCTTTTGGCAACGTCGAAATTATCTCTATTTCTATGTGCTCCTAAAACAAAAGTTTCTGTACCGTATGGAGCGCTTTTAGGGCTTGAATTACAATGTATGGATATAAATAAATTAGCTTTACCCTTATTTGCAATGTCTGCACGTGTCATTAAGGGAATAAATTCATCTGTCTTACGAGTATAAATGACTTTAACATCTTTATTTTTTTTTTCTATCAATGCTCCTACTTTTAAAACCAATGAGAGATTCACGTCTTTTTCATTTGCAGATAATCCCTTGGCCCCATTATCATGTCCACCATGACCGGCATCTAATACTAAAATAAAATCTTTTTTTTGGGAATATAAAGAGTTAATAAAGAAAAGTAAGGTTAATAGTAGTATATTTTTTAAGTTAAATATTGTTAAAACTCTCATTAATTCTTTTTTTTGATTAATTTTGACAGCAAAAATTTTTCTGAATTTATATGCTTTGATCAATTCAAGTTTCAAATATAATATACTTTATTTATTTTTTCTAATTTTTAACATTATCTTAGCACAGGAAAAAGGTGTTAAAAACCTTGCTGACACAGTAAAAACTCCTAACGACTCTATATCCTCTACTAAAGAAAGACTTGAAAATATAGTAGATACTAAAGGTGATGAAATTCGAAACGTTTTCTCGAAAAAACTTACTTATCTTATTCATAATGCTCAAGTTAGTTATCAAGATATGACTATCAAGGCGGATTATATCGTGATGGATTGGAATACGGGGGATATTTTAGCTCGTGGAAAAGTAGATAGTCTTGGAAGAATCATTGATAACATAACATTTACTCAAGGAGGAAAAAGTTACGAATATACAGAAGCTCAATTCAATATGAATACCAAGCAAGGTACAGCTTTTAATATTCGAACAGAAGAAGACGAAATGGCTATTATAGCTCAAAAAGCCAAAAGAATGAATGATCGTGAATACTACATGCGGCGTGGTTTTTTAACAACGGATGAATATTTTAAAGCAAAAAAAGATTCTATCCCCGATTATGGATTATCTACGAATAAATTGAAATTAATAACTGATAAAAACCAAAAAACAATTATTGCTGGGCCTACTACCATGTATATTGAGCAAGTTCCTACTCCATTTATATTACCGTTTTTATATCTTCCTTCTACAGGTAGTAATCGTCAAGCTGGAATTTTAATTGGTACGTTTGGCGAACGTCAGGCTAAAGGATTTTATTTAGAACGATGGGGTATTTATGTACCTATTGGAGAATATCTTGATTTAGAAAGCCGTTTTGGTTTCTATACAAAAGGAAGTTGGATGATCGACAATCGCTTGAGATATTTAAATCGTTATAGATATTCCGGAAATTTAAATTTTATTTATGAAAAAAATATAAATAGCACTAAAGGTTTAGATGATTATTCTGAAATTGAAAATTATAGAATTACCTGGTCTCATTTACAGGACTCGAAAGCTAATCCAAATTTATCATTCAATGCTTCGGTTAATTATATGAGTCAAAATTATTATAATAATAGTATTTACAATCAAAATGCTCTACATGGTAATGTAAATAATAACCAAACTTCTTCATCCATATCATTAGTTAAAAGATTTGATAATAACCCGTTGACTATTTCTCTAAATACTTCTGCCTCACAAAATATCTCTACCGGAGAAGTTTCAATGGTCCTTCCCAATTTAACGGTTACCATGCCACAAATTTATCCTTTCAAACCTAAGTCTGGACCTAAAAAAACAATTTTGCATAACATCTATATGGATTATAAAATGAATCTTCAAAATTCATTAAATACGACCACTGATGATATGTTTACGTCTAAAATGTTTAAAAATTCCAAGAACGGTATGAAAAATTCAACCAGTTTTGGAACTACTTCTACTCTCTTTAATTATTTTCAATTCGGAATAAATGGTAATTACAGAGAAATTTGGACTACAAAAAGCATAAGAAAAGAGTATAATCCTTTAACAGATAAAATTGAAACGCTAAACAAAGACGGCTTTAAAACTTTTCGAACTTTTGACGGCTCTTTAAATCTGACAACAACATTATATGGTATCGCCAACTTTAAAAAAGGTAGCATGATACAAGCTATTCGTCATATGATTTCGCCGACCGTTAGTTATGGTTTTATGCCCGATTTTTCTAGAGATTCATGGGGATATTATGGGACATATATAGATAAAGATGGAAAAAAAGTAAAGTATTCTTATTATGAAGGAAATATCATGGGAACTCCTTCTAATTATGAAAATAGCTCTCTTAATATATCATTAGCAAATAACCTTGAGATGAAAGTAAGAAGTAAGAAAGAAGCTAGTGGCGTTAAAAAGATAAAAATATTTGAATCCTTAAATATTAATACCTCTTATAATTTTGCAGCTGATTCCTTAAAATGGAGTCCAATAAATGCTTCTGGATCCTCTTCTTTATTTAATTCAAAATTACGAGTTAACTATGCCATGAGAGTAAATCCTTATAAAATAGTCTTCGATACTCCCGAATCTACAGTGGGCCATGCCATTGATAAGTTTGGGCATTTGACTATTGCCAGCTATACAATGGGACTAAATTTTTCTTTGGATGAGTCTTTATTCGGTGAGAAAAAAGTTACCAAATATAAGAAACAAGGAACTGTACGATATGAAAAATACTATTTTGATGACGAGAATTATGCCCATTTCGATATGCCTTGGAAATTGGATGTAGGTTTAAATTATGCTTCAACAAAAGAGTATAATAGAAACACCAATATATCTGCCACTATAAATCTGACCGGAGAAATTTCCCCTTCCCCATATTGGAAAATTACAGCTTCAACAAATTATGATATGGAGACTAAAGAGTTTGGATATACACGATTAGGCTTTATGAGAGACTTAAGAAGTTTCAATATCAACTTTAACTGGGTTCCTATTTCATCTAGCTATAATAAGACATGGAGTTTTTATATTGGAGTAAAAGCAGCAATATTGAAAGATGCTGTCAAATACGAAGCTAAAAATTTTAATGACCAATCAAGTTTTTAAAAAATTTGTATATTTAAATCATGATTAAGAAAATTATTACTACCGATAAAGCTCCAGCAGCCATAGGTCCTTATTCACAAGCGATTAAGGTTGGTAACCTTTTATTCGTATCCGGACAAATACCTGTTAATCCGTTAAATGCTGAAATTCCTGCAACTATTGAGGAACAAACGCATCAGGTTATGAAAAACATAGAAGCAATCCTTACTGAAGCAAATTTAAACTGGAATAATTTGGTAAAAACTTCAATCTTTCTTCAAAATTTAGATAACTTTTCAACAGTTAATGAAATTTATGCCTCTTATTTTTCAGATGTTTATCCTGCCAGAGAATGTGTACAGGTATCAGCCTTGCCTAAAAATGTTTTAATAGAAATTTCAATTATAGCAACAGAATAAATAAACAATATGATTAGAAACACTATTGCGGTTATATTTGGGCTTTTTGTAGCTTTAACAATTATTACGCTATCAGTTATGATCAATTCATATTGGATTCCGTACAATTATAAAGGACTTCCTATTGAATATTGGAGATCTGTAGTTCATACTGCTAAAGGTGAATTTTTTATAGCTTTATTGATTTCTTCAGGTGTTGGTTCTCTATTAGGAGGAATAGTTTGTGCTTTGATCGTAAAGACTGCAAAAACAGCTTATGCCATGCTAATCGGATTTATCCTTTTAATAACTGCTATAATTTCTGTTTTAACAATTAAAGGACATCCTACTTGGTATATTATTAGTATGTTTTTTATTTTTTTCCCGTTTTCATGGTTGGGTGCTAAAATTGTTGAATGGTTGCAAAATAAAAAAATTATTGATTCAAAAAGATAACTAATCATAATCTTTTACTTTTCATCAATAATTCTACAACTTCAAAGGCAGCTGGACATATGACCGTATTCTTTAAAGTTAAATTATTAATTTGATAAAATTTTTTTCGATTCGTATGCGGATACTCTTTGCAAGCTTTCGGACGAACTTCGTAAATAATACAATAGTTAGAATGATCTAAAAAAGGACAGGGCAATTGTTTAAAAACCCAATCATTGTCTTCGTCTTTATATAAATATTGATCTATAAATTCTATTGGTTTCATTCGCAAATGCTTTGATATCCTTTCTATATCTTTATCTAAAACTAAAGGACCGGTAGTCTTACAGCAATTGGCACATTGTAAGCAATCAATTTTAGAAAATACATTTTGATGTATTTCTTCCATTTCTTCATCTAATTTCTTGGGCTTTTTTTGTTTTAACTTTTCTAAATATTTTTTGTGCTCCGAAGCTTTTTTTATTGCTTCATTTTTATATTTATCTAAATTCATTACGTTTTGATTTATGTATACTCCATTTAATCGGGCTTATAAATGGAAAAAGGGTGATATTTTTCGATAGTATCTCTAAGCTGTTGATTGTCTAGGTGTGTATAAATTTCTGTTGTTGTAATACTTTCATGTCCAAGCATCTGTTGAATAGAACGAAGATCTGCCCCATTTTTTAATAATATTGTCGCAAAAGAATGTCTAAACGTGTGAGGTGAAACTTTCTTTTTAATCCCTGCTTTTTCTGCTATGTTTTTAATTATAATAAAAATCATCTCTCGAGTAAGCTTTCCTCCTCTCCTATTTAAAAAAAGTATATCTTCACAGTTAGGTTTAGGTATTTGATGCACTCGAATAGAATCTCTATAAATAGTAATAAAATTAATAGTACGTTCAGAAACAGGTACTAGTCTTTGTTTATCTCCCTTACCTGTCACTCTAATAAAATTTTCATTTAAATATAAATCAGATAATTTCAAATTAATTAACTCTGATACACGTAAACCGCAACCGTATAAGGTTTCTATTATGGAACGATTTCTTTCTCCTTCCTGTTTAGATAAATCTATAGACTTTATTAACGTTACGACTTCTTCATGACTTAAAACATCGGGAAGATATAAGCCAATTTTAGGACTTTCCAGTAATTCTGCTGGATTATCTTCTCTTTTTTCGTCTATCTGTAAAAATTTGAAAAAAGATTTTATTGAGGATATTAACCTTGCTTGAGATTTTACTGAAGTCGATTGTTTAGCAAAATTATAAATAAAATCTTGTACCAAAAATCGATCAATATTATAGGGTGTTATAGACTCATTATTTGAAACAAATTTTTGAAGTTTCTTTACATCTCTTATATATGCCATTTGTGTGTTCTCAGAAAGGCCTTTTTCCAACCATAAGTATTCTTGGAAATTACTTATAACTAAATCCCATCTCATACCAGCAAAGGTATGATTTTATTCAAAAAGGAATGATTAGGAAAATACTAATCATATATTTTTTTCACATGAGAAAATTTATTTCCTTATCTTATATTATTATATTTTATTTTTTCTAAACTATTTATAAATAATTATACAAAAATTATCAGGAAACAAGCTAGATAATATCATAAATTCTGCTGATACTTAATTTTTTACTAAGGAAAAAGTAAAAAGTATTTAAACATAATATATAACAATTAAAGTTTTTATGTATATTATTAATATATTAGCTATAAATTATTATATTTTTACAAAAATGAGCTTAAAAGAAACTCAACTTCAAGTAGATCAATGGATAAAACAGTATGGCGTTAGGTATTTTAATGAACTCACTAACATGGCACAATTAACTGAAGAGGTAGGAGAAGTTGCCAGAATTATAGCCAGAAGATACGGCGAACAATCAGAAAAAGAATCCGATAAAAATAAAGATTTAGGTGAAGAATTAGCAGATGTAATCTTTGTGGTAACCTGTTTAGCTAATCAAACAGGAATTGATCTGGAAACAGCTTTTCAAAAAAAATTAAATGCAACATCAAAACGGGATAGTGATAGGCATATTAATAATACAAAACTAAAGTAATGGGTATAACAATCAATCTTTCAGGCTCAAAAAGCATAACTAACCGGTTATTGTTATTAAATTCTTTATTTGATAATTCACTTTCTTTACAAAACTTATCGAAAAGCCAAGATAGTCATGTAATGCAAGAAGCCTTAAAATCAAAAGAGGAATTAATAGATATCCATCACGCAGGTACTGCTATGAGATTTTTAACCGCTTTCTTTTCCATTCAGGAAGGTAGAAAAACTATAATTACTGGCTCACACCGAATGAAAGAACGCCCGATAAAGATTTTGGTTGATTCATTAAAACATCTAGGTGCTAATATCTCTTATCTTGAAAATGAAGGATACCCTCCCTTAGAACTTAAAGGAAAGAAAATAAAGGGTAATACTATTAATTTACCTGCTAATATTAGTAGTCAATATATTACCGCATTATGCTTAATAGGCGCAAAGCTTGAAAATGGATTGCATATCAACTTAGAAGGAAAAGTTACTTCACTGCCTTATATTACCATGACACTTAAAATTTTAACCGAGATAGGCATCGCAGCATCTATTCATCAAAATAAAATTTTAATATTACCAATAACTGAAATAAAAAAGCAAGATTTTATTATTGAAAGTGATTGGTCGTCTGCTTCT
>NZ_JAMBJZ010000099.1:0-6236 GCF_025291155.1 Apibacter sp. | reverse complement strand
TAGTAGCGATGTTGCCTCTCAGATTAAAGATATTAATGCCTATGATGCTCTAGTATTTTTTAGTCCTTCGGGCATAAAATCTTTGTTTGATAATTATAAAGATTTTAAACAAGGTTCTATAAGTATCGGCATTTTTGGCCATTCAACCAAACAAGCTGCGGAAGAAGCCGGTTTAATGGTTAATTTCTTTGCTCCAACTAAAGAAAGTCCATCTATGGCAAAAGCTTTGGATGATTTTTTACAATAAAACTAAAAATATATCTAAAGCTCAAATTTAAAATTAAATTTGAGCTTTTTTATAAAATCGTTTGATATTATCCGGTTAATAAATTTCAAATACCATTGTATTTCATAACACTATGCCTGTCAGATTAATTCTTTTTTATACAACTAACCCACTATCTGATGGTCTATAATTAAGATCGGTTAATATATATAGTTTATAAATTTTTCTTAAATTCTCTCATTCTACATTCCTTTTATAAAATCATAATAAATAATTTAATAATGATTGTATAGTATAATACTTAATTGAATTATAGTACTTTTGTAAAGATTAAACTATGTCAGGACTTTATATTCATATTCCTTTTTGTGTAAAAAAATGTAATTATTGTAATTTTCATTTTTCAACACAATTTAAATATAAGCCGCAATTGATTACTGCAATTGGTAAAGAGCTGACATTAAGAAAAAATGAGCTTCGTACTCCTTTAGAATCTATATATTTTGGAGGTGGAACACCTTCAACACTTACTTTTAAAGAACTTAGCCATCTATTTACTATCATACGTCAACATTATGATATTTCTCAAACTACTGAAATAACATTTGAAGCAAACCCGGATGATTTAAATGAAGAATACCTTACTTTTCTTAAAGAACAAACTCCAATAAACCGACTAAGCATAGGAATGCAATCCTTTATAGATGAGGATATTGACTTTATGAACAGAACCCATAGTGCCAAAGATGGTATTACTTGCATAAAATTAGCTAAAAGCCTAGGGTTTGATAATATCACCATAGATTTAATTTACGGTGGTCAAACTACAACAAATGAAAGATGGATGTATTCACTTGAAAAGGCTATTTCTTTAGATATTCCGCATATATCTTCTTATGCATTAACAGTTGAACCTAAAACCGCCTTTGAAGCTCAAATTAGAAAAAAAATAATATCTCACATCGATGAAGAAAGGCAATCATATCAATTTGAAATACTTAGAAAAAAATTAACAGAGCATAATTACATCCAATATGAATTTTCTAATTTTGGCAAAGAAAACTTCTTTTCGCTACATAATAGTTCCTATTGGAAAAATAAACCTTACCTTGGCATTGGACCTTCTGCTCATTCATTTAACGGCACCAATAAAAGGAGTTGGAATATTTCAAATAATATACAATATATAAAATCATTGGAGAATGATAGTCTCAATTCTTATGAAGAATTTATCAGTGAAAAAGACCGTTTTAATGAAAAAATCATGCTCGGACTACGCACAATATGGGGAATTAATATATTAGAACTGGAAAGAGAATTTTCATCTGATTTGATGAAACATTTTTATAAAGAATTAAAATTTCTTGAAGCTGATAATAAAGTGCTTGTAAATAAAAATATTGTAACTATTCATCCCCATTCTCTATTTTTTACAGATGGTATTATCGCTCAATTTTTTTTCGTTGATTAATTATTAATAAACACTTATTTTTGCATCAATGAAAAAAGAAGATCGATCTATCGGTATTTTTGACTCCGGAATGGGAGGACTTACTATTGCAAAGGAAATAAAACGATTATTGCCTCATGAAAGCCTTATTTATTATGGAGATTCCAAGCATTTGCCTTATGGAGATAAGTCAAAAGAAGTTATAATTGAGTATTCTGAGAAAATTACTAATTTTTTACTTGAAAATAATTGTAAAGCCATAGTTATTGCTTGCAATACTGCAACTGCCAATGCCTTAAAAGAAGTTAAAGCATTAGCTAACGAAAAAAATGTTCCCGTATACGATGTCATTTCTCCGGTGGCTGAAAAAGTAGCTTTTACATTTAATCAAAATGTGGGAGTTTTAGCTACTAAGTCAACCATTACTTCACATATTTATAAAAAAAGTATCCAAAAGTTAAATAAACATATTAATGTTTATGAATTAGCTGCTCCTTTACTGGTTCCTGTTATCGAAGAAGGATTTAATAATCATGAAATTTCATCCATTGTTTTAAAAACTTATTTAACAAATAAAAAGTTACAAAATATTGATTCGTTAATATTAGGATGTACACACTATCCTTTAATCATTAATGAAGTTAGAAATTTTTATTTAAATAAAATTCAGGTTATTGATTCCCCATTAATTGTTGCAAGCTATATAAAACAGGACCTTGAAAACAAAAAATTGAATTCTCAAATTCAAAACCCATCTTATGAATTTTATGTTTCCGACTTAACACCTACATTTTCAAAGTTGGCAAAAAAATTTTTTGGAAGTTGTATTCATCTTAGAGTTGTAGATATTTTCAATAAAATTAGAATTTAAAAGAATTTTTTAATAATTTGATAATTTTATAAATAAAAAGAGCTTAATTAATTATAATTATAAAAAATTTAAAAATAATTTTAAAAATAATTCGTAAATTGCACTGCTATTTTAATATATACTATATTTTATTGAGTAATATATAAGTTTTATGGATTTAATACGATTACATGTTAGAGGAATTTCATATAGCCAAACTCAACATACAGCATATGCATTAATTTTAGAAGAAGATTTTGGTAAAAGAAAAATTTCTGTAATAATTGGAAGCTTTGAAGCTCAATCCATAGCTTTGGCTTTAGAGAAAGATATTACTACGCCTAGACCTATTACTCACGACTTATTTACGACCTTTGCAAAGAGTTTTCATATTGTTGTAAAAGCTGTTTTTATTTATAAATTAGAAGAAGGTGTTTTCTACTCTAACATTTTGTTTCAAAATATTGAAACAAAAGAAGAGATTGAAATTGATTCTCGTACTTCCGATGCCATTGCTTTAGCTGTGCGTTTTGAAGCACCTATATATGCAACTAAAAAAATAATGGAAGAAGCAGGAGTCTATATGGAAATGAAGGAAGATAATTTAAATAATGATTCATCCTTTGAAAATACTTTACATTCTATTGAAAATCAGATAAGTAATAATGATATTGAAGATGCTTTTTCTCATCTAACAGATTATGAAATTAATGATTTGATATCTAAAGCAATTGATAATGAAGATTATGAAACTGCTGCAAAGCTGCGAGACGAGCTTGTAAAAAGGAAATAAAACAATTTTATTACCATTTTTAGTAAAATTTTACCTTTTTTTTTAATATTTTAGTTTTCGTTATTTCATTTAGAATTTTTTATTCTCAATGTATATAGCTTTGTAAACTCCATAAGTAATATATAAAAGAATCTTAAAAAATATAAATTTTAAGTAAAATAAATTCTGCACATATTGTATTTAAGTAAGTTTTAAATATAAAAAACTTATTGTCTATTTACATTTTTTTAAATTACATTTTTATTATATAATATGAAATTTCAAGTAGTTTCTCAATTTAAGCCTACAGGTGATCAGCCTCAAGCAATAGAATCTCTTTCTGAAGGAATTTTAAAAAATGAAAAATATCAAACACTTTTAGGAGTAACCGGCTCCGGAAAAACTTTTACCATTGCCAATGTAGTTGAAAAAATTCAACGACCTACCATTATTTTAGCACATAATAAGACATTGGCCGCCCAACTGTATATGGAGTTTAAGGAATTCTTTCCTCATAATGCAGTTGAATATTTTGTTTCTTATTATGATTATTATCAACCGGAAGCATTCATGCCTACTACTAATACATATATTGAAAAAGATTTGTCTATTAATGAAAATCTTGAAAAGTTACGTTTAAGTGCTACTTCTTCATTACTTTCGGGAAGAAGGGACGTGTTGGTTGTTTCATCAGTATCTTGTTTATACGGTATTGGAAATCCAGTAGAATTTAAAAGTAGTATGGTTTCTTTAAAGATAGGACAATCCATTTCTAAAACCAAATTATTACAATCCTTGGTGAATGCATTATATTCACGTTCCGAAATAAATTTTGGAAGAGGTAATTTTAGGGTAAAAGGTGATGTCATTGATGTTTTTCCAGCCTATTCGGATACAGGAATTCGTATTCATTTTTTTGGCAATGAAATTGAACGTATTGAGAATGTGGATTATGTTTCCAATAACGTAATAGATTCAATTGAAAGTATTAATATTTATCCTGCTAATTTATTTGTTACCTCTCCGGAGACATTAAATAATGCGATTCGTAATATTCAAATTGATTTAGGAAAACAAGTCGATTATTATAATGAAATGGGTAAAAATTTGGAAGCTCATCGTTTAAAAGAAAGAACGGAATTCGATCTCGAGATGATTAAGGAATTAGGTTATTGTTCGGGAATTGAAAATTATTCACGTTACCTTGACGGACGTCTTCCCGGTACTCGACCCTTTTGTTTACTTGATTATTTTCCTGAAGATTATCTAATGGTTATTGATGAAAGCCATGTTACTTTACCTCAGGTTCATGCTATGTACGGAGGAGACAGAAGTCGAAAAGAAACTTTAGTTGAACACGGATTCAGACTTCCTGCAGCTTTAGATAATCGCCCTCTTAAATTTGAAGAATTTGAAATGATGCAAAATCAAGTAATTTATGTAAGTGCCACTCCTGCTGATTATGAATTGCAAAAAAGTGAAGGTATTTACATTGAACAGATTATCCGTCCAACCGGTTTATTGGATCCTGAAATTGAAGTTAGACCTTCTTTGAACCAGATTGATGATCTTATGGCTGAAATTCAAAAAAGAATTGAAGAAGATGAACGTGTATTAGTAACTACTCTTACTAAAAGAATGGCAGAAGAATTAACAAAATATCTTACTAAATTCGGAATAAGAACCCGATTTATTCATTCAGATATTGATACTTTGGAAAGGGTTGAAATTATGCAAGATTTACGGATTGGAAAATTCGATGTTTTGGTAGGCGTTAATTTATTACGTGAAGGATTGGATTTACCGGAAGTTTCCTTAGTAGCTGTATTAGATGCGGACAAAGAAGGTTTTTTACGTTCTCACCGCTCTTTAACTCAAACTGCAGGAAGAGCCGCTCGTAATATTCACGGTAAAGTAATCATGTATGCTGATAAGATGACGGACAGTATGAAAAAAACTATTGATGAAACAGCTCGTAGAAGAGAGATACAGAATCAATACAATATAGAACACCACATTTCGCCTCAACCTTTGAAGAAAAAGATTACGAATATTTCTATTAATAATCTTGAAACAGAAGTAAAATCTTATACTCCGAAACATGAAATCAAAAAAGTTGCAGAGGATGAAGTTCATTACAAATCTGAAGATTTAGAAAAAATTATATCTAAAAAACAAAAAGAAATGGAAAAAGCTGCTAAAAATTTGGATTTCTTAACAGCTGCTAAAATTCGTGATGAAATTCAAGCTTTAAAGGATAAAATGGAAATTAGTTAGTTTTAGAGTTTTTAACGTAACATATAAGAGATGAGATGACTCCTTCTATTGATATCGTTAAAAAACTGGCTAATTTACTTAATTCTACTGTTGGCTATCTTTTAGGGGAAACGGAAGAAGATAACATTTTAAAAGAACCCGAAATTTTAAACAGATTCAAAGAAATTGATAATTTAGATCCTAATGACAAGGAAAGGATATTCTTTACTCTTGATGCTTTAATTCATGAAATTAACAATAAAAAAAGGTATGCTAATTCTTAATTAGATTTTACTTCTAAAATAAAAAAACCTTCTTTAAATAAAGAAGGTTTTATTTTTTTACCTAACTTTGCTCCTGACAATCCATTTTATGAATACAATAAAGACAAAGTTTTCAACTTATAATAACGGCAGGCGTACGGGTGAAAGTCCCGAGACTTTTCTACTTCGTAGAATGGGTTGTCAGCGACCTGCCTATTTTTTAACCCTTAATCTTTTTTATCATGACAACCCTAAACAAAAAAGTCGAAACTAGTAATGAATTCTCCATTTCCTTAACTTTTAAAGACAAACAAAATTATCTCTTTACCCTTCAATCCCTATGTAACATCTGTAAATCCTCTCTTGTCCTTTCTTTAGAACAACCCCAACTCACAGAACACACAACCTGGGACATTTTC
>NZ_JAMBJZ010000098.1:0-6335 GCF_025291155.1 Apibacter sp. | reverse complement strand
ATTTTACCTTTTAATTGAATTTCAGCTGAAGAGACGCCAATTTGATTTATTTTATATATTTTACTTTTATCGACATATCTATAAGGGAAGTAATTTAAAAAATCTTCGCACGTGTGTATATTAAGCTGTTTTTTTAATAAATTAGCTTTTTCAGTTCCTATACCTTTAACATATTCAATGGAAGATTGAAGATATATCGTACTCATAATACAAAAATAAGAAACTACATTTAATCAACTTAAAATATACATATATAAAAAATGAGAAGGAATTATTTCCTTCTCATAAAATTTTATACTAATATCAAATTATTTAATTAAATTATTAATATTGGAAATTTTAGATGTTATTTTTAATATCTTATTATTTTTATCTAGCAAAAATATAGTTGGAGTACCTGTAACATTAAGTTCTTTTGCAAACTTACTATCCCAGTATAATAAATCAGAATCATTTAACCAAGGAGTTTCTTTTATAACATTTTCCCAATCCTCTTTATTATAATCTACAGAAAGTCCAATAATTTCACCACCAGAATTTTTGAAATTTTCATAAAATTGCTTAATAAATGGCAATTCTTGGTTACAATGTCTACACCATGATGCCCATACTATAATTAATTTATATTTGGTTTTAATATCATACAAATTTTGATATTTACCATTTAATTTATGGGTAAATTTTATATTTGGAATTATTTTTCCTTCTTTTATTGAATTATTAGTTTTAATGGTTTCTTTAAGTTCCGGACTAATTTCACAAGTTAAAGATTCTGCTCTTTTTATATATTTTTCTGCAAGATTATCAACTCCGTATCCATTAAGAAAATTGATAGTAGCTGATAGTATTTCTTGACCTCTGTTAGTATCTTCACCCACTTCATCTAATAAAATTTCTATAGCTTTATCAATCTTATTTTCCCAATCATTTTGAGTGGAAGCTCCGGTTGTGGACAATTTTAAATAATTGTATAAAAGAGATCTTCCTAAACCGGAAGTATCAAATTCTTCCCCATCATTCTTTAAATGATTTAATATTAAATTTTTATTCGAGAGAATGTCACCGTTCTCTATTTCTGAATTTTTGATAAGGTCAGAAGTTTTTATATAATATGTTAAAAAAGGATACTCGGAGATATCAGGTTGCTTTGTAGTAGATATTCTTTGAATTTCATTTTTTAGAGGTAGATAAAATTGGTCTTGTGAGTTATAATATTCTAAAAAAAATTGTAATTGATTAAGTATGGAATTTTTTTTAATATCAAAATTGATATAATCTTGGTATCTAACATTAATTAAATTACCAGGATTGTTTATACGAAACTCCCCCGAAGGACCGATTGAGGCGGTAAAATCGATATTGGTATTGTCAGATATAAAGTTGAAATTTTTTTTTGCGTCAAGTAATGAAATTTCAATTATTCCAGAATATTTTTCTTTAATAGGAACTGAAAAATCTCCTTTTGAATTGGTGGTTATATTTCCTATAAGTATATCATCAAATGCTCTATCTATTTTTACTAATATTCTTTTGTTAGAATAATTAGAGATAGAACCTTTAAAAACAAACTGTGCTTGAGTTAATAAGCAGGTGAGAATTAAAAAAGATGTAATTGAAATTTTTTTCATAAAAAAGCCTTGTTATTTTTAACAAGGCTAATTTATAAAATTAAATCTTTATATAGATTTTATTCTTCTCTTTTTATATATATAAAGTATTAAAAATATAGCACTTATAAATAAAAAAGGTACTATAAAATTGATGGGAGTAGTTTTGCCAGGGATACCAATTCCATAAGCTACCGAATCTCCTTCAGCAGATGGTATAGGTGGAACTTCTTCTGTTTCAACTACAACTTGCAATATATTGTAGGCAAAAGAATGGCTATAAACTAGGACTATAAGTATTATGGAAAATAATTTTTTCATTTCAAATTTACTTTATTATTTAACTATTTTTTTAGTTATTTTCTCACCGGTAATTTGATTAATTACTACTATAACGTACAAAGATGAAGATGTAGTATAAATTGGTAGTAGATAGTCATTATTCGTATTAATATTCTTTTCTGTAGAAATTAACTGACCTAAAACGTTAAAAATATTTACTTCAGCCTTTTGCCAATTTTTGTCAAATTTGACTTTATATTCATTTCCTGTCTTATAAATAGTAGTTAAGCCTGATAGGGCATTGATATCCTCATTTCCTAAGGTTCCAGGCTCTTTCCAAAAGATTTCGAATCTATCATTAGTAGATTCGTTAAGTTTTGTACTATAAGTAAAGTTTGTATCGATTTCTTTAACTACATTAGTTAATTTATCATGAAAATAAAATTTTGCATTTGAATTATCAAAATTTGTTTTTCCTTCATCCACTAAAGGAACCATATTTAATTTAAGCTCTGACTTAAATGTAAATTCATTTCCCTTATCATTATCATTCAGATTTATACCTACCGGTATAGCAATTCTAGAAGCATCATTTGAATTAATTACATTAATATATAATTTTGTATTTTCATATCCAGCTTGAATTCCTCCTGTATTTGATTCCGGTATAGTATATATACTTGTGTCATCGTTATTATTTAAACCTGTTGCTTCCCATTTATTTACTTCTCCGGTTATGAGATCGGAACCCGCTGCTACATAAGTGTTACCATAAAACGTATTACCTGAATATAATTCAAGATTTAACTGATATTTTTCATTGTTAACTGAATAGGCAGAACTTCTATTCATTTGTTCTCCCCCTTTAGCGTAAACATTTCCTTTATCAAATTTATAATTTGATGATTTAAAAGTCTGAATACTACTATTTGTATACAAATTTACTTTTACTCTACTATTTGGGATAGTTTTTATAAAAAAATTGGTCATAGGAGGAATTACACTTAAATCGTCACCTAGTGCCTTTCCATCAGGACTGAAGGTTTGTCTTTGATATTTTGTCTTGTATCTTGTATACCCATCAACAACACGTTCCATTATATTACCGTCACTACCAATACCTATAATCTCATTATTATCAATATTTTCTTTTAATAATTCATTTATATCCAAATTAGAAGTATACGGATTAACCATGCGCAACATATTAGTCCAATAGTTGGCATTGTTTAATTCGTCATTAGTAGTAGATTGATTAAAAGTTATACCGGGAACAAAAGGATCATTTAAATAGGTCCAATAATAGATACCATATCCGTTTGCGCTATTAGATCCAATTTGATATCCTGTACCGATTCTGTCGATAACAGAGAGGGACAGATTTGAAGATACTCCTCCATCATTAGGACTGGTTCCTGCAACATAAGGAGATCCAATAAATGAAATAATATCACTAAGGTTAGAACCACTAGCAAAACTTTCTGCTCTAAAAGAATAATGTTTTCCAGGAATAAATTTTTCATCTTTTTGGAAAGGATCAAATCTAAATCGATCTTCTCTCCAAGTAAAAACAGGATGTTTTAACCATTTAGTTGCATTGCCCCCGCAATTGTTGTTTATAGAAAATAAACCACATATTAAGTCAGGTGCATTGATACTTGAGTTTGAAACATCTTTTACAAATTGATCATAGGTATAATTTATAAATGGTGTTCCGAAAAGAATTTCACCAGATGTTCCAGTTCCATCCGGTAATTTTTTCTGTAAAGTTATTGTTCCAACACTGCGTTTATTAGTTGCAATAATTAATTGACCATACTTTTGTTCATCATCATAAGAAAGCACAAAATTTTTAGGAAGACTATTATTTTTTAAAGTACCATCTGATATTTTTATATTACCTTTATTGGTAAATACATCCGAACTGCTTTCTATAGTTATGTCACCAGTACTATATAGAGTCGTACCTTGACTCACAAAGAACTTCGCCCCACCCGTTGTGGTTATTTGTGAATTGCTTGCAATACAACCCAATACAAAAAGTAAGGGTATAAATTTTATTTTCATTTATTAAGTATTTATTAGTTAAAATTTATTTATTAAATATAATATATACTAGTAATGCAAAGATAAATAAAAATATTATTCACAAGCCATTTTTTTTTATTTTATTGATTTGTGTTTTGTTAAGATGACAAATTTATCCATATCTATAAATAAATTTCCTTTATAATTGTCAATATCATAACTAATTTGAGAAAATAAATTTTCGGCTATGCTTCTTAGTCCTCTTGCTCCTAAGCCTAAGAGCTGAGTTTCTTTTACAATTTCTTTTAAAACATCTTCAGTAATCGAAAGATCTATATTATCTAATTTAAAAAGGGCCTGATATTGTTTAATTATTGCATTTTTAGGTTTAGTCAAAATTTGAAGCATTGCATTCTCATCTAACGGCTCTAGATTAGTAATTACCGGAAATCTTCCCAATAATTCAGGAATAAGACCGAAATTTTTTAAGTCGGTTGCATTAACTTGAGATAAAATATGCTCTTTTTCAACATTTATATCGGTTGTATTACTAAATCCGATTGTGTTTTTATTTAGTCTGTTTGAGATTATTTTATTAATTCCTGAAAAAGCACCGCCCGCTATAAATAAAATGTTTTGTGTATTTACTTGAATATATTTTTGATCCGGGTGCTTTCTACCTCCTTGAGGAGGTACATTAATAATACTTCCTTCTAAAAGTTTTAATAAGGCTTGTTGTACACCTTCTCCTGAAACATCGCGAGTGATACTAGGATTGTCACTTTTTCTACTAATTTTATCTATTTCATCAATGAAAACTATTCCTTGTTCAGCTTTTTCAACATTGTAATCTGCGGCTTGTAATAAACGAGTGAGAATGCTTTCTACATCTTCGCCGACATAACCGGCTTCGGTTAGCACAGTAGCATCTACGATTGTAAAGGGAACATCCAGAAGTTTTGCAATAGATTTAGCAATAAGTGTTTTTCCGGTGCCTGTTTCGCCAACCATCAAAATGTTTGATTTTTCAATTTCGACTTCCCGATCTACTTCTAAAGAATGAGCTAGTCTTTTATAATGATTATAGACCGCAACAGACAATGTTTTTTTTGCATTTTCTTGTCCTATTACATATTGATCTAAAAAATCTTTTATCTCTTTCGGTTTTTTTATTTGAAGTTCAAATGCTTTGTTTTCTTTGTGATTTTCTTCCTGAGCAACAATATGATGAGCCTGTTCAATACAGTCATTACATATGTGACCATGAAGTCCGGCTATTAACAATTGAACTTCCGATTTTTTTCTACCGCAAAAAGTGCATTTTTGTTCCATAAGCTTTTATAAAGCTGATATTAATTTAAAATTCAGGCTTCAAAATTAATTTACTTATTAAAATTGAAACCTGAAAATATTTTTAATTATTCTTTTAAAGAAAATAAATATGAATTATTTTTTATATAAAGTATTTTTAACCGCAGTAATTACTTGATTAACGTTTGGATACCATTTAGAAAATAAAGAGGATGAATAAGGTGCTGACGCATCTGCGGTTGTAATTCTTTTTATAGGTGCATCTAAATAATCAAATGCTTTTTGTTGTACCATATAAGCTACTTCGCTGGCTATAGAAGCAAACGGCCACTCTTCAATCAATAAAACCAAACGATTAGTCTTTTTAACTGAATTAATTACAGTATCATAGTCTAATGGTCGAACGGTTCTCAAATCTATTACTTCTGCACTTATACCTTCTTTTTCCAATTCTGTAGCTGCTTCTAATGCTACTTTCATTACTTTTCCAAAGGAAACAATGGTAACATCTGACCCTGGTTTCTTTATATCGGCAACTCCTATAGGTATTAGAAATTCATCTTCAGGTATTTCCATTTTGTCTCCATACATTTGCTCAGACTCCATGAAAATAACAGGATCATTATCTCTAATGGCAGATTTCAATAAACCTTTAGCGTCATAAGGATTAGACGGAACAATAACTTTTAATCCGGGACAGTTGGCAAACCAACTTTCAAAAGCTTGGGAATGGGTAGCTCCTAATTGTCCTGCTGAAGCAGTAGGACCACGAAATACGATTGGTACATTCCATTGTCCACCGGTCATTTGGTAAATCTTAGCTGCATTATTTATGATTTGGTCGATAGCAACCAAAGAAAAGTTAAATGTCATAAATTCTACAATAGGGCGGCATCCGTTCATAGCTGCACCGACGCTAATTCCTGTAAAACCACTTTCAGCAATAGGGGAATCAATGACTCTTTTGGCTCCGAATTCGTCTACCATTCCTTTGGATGCTTTATAAGCTCCATTATAATTAGCAACTTCTTCACCAATTAGAAAAATAGAAGAATCTCTTCTCATTTCTTCACTCATGGCTTCGCAAATTGCCTGTCTAAATTGAAC
>NZ_JAMBJZ010000097.1:0-6503 GCF_025291155.1 Apibacter sp. | reverse complement strand
ATAAGTGCTGTTCAAGAAGAATGTAACTGTTTAATTTATTTGAAAGTAATAAATCATGGCAGGCAGCCTGTAATAAATGTGCTCTATCAGATGATTTGCCAAGAAATAGAGACAGTAAAAGCCTTATTTATTTAAAACCGCAATTAAATTATTGATCAATAACTCATTATTTTATCGATTTATAAATTATAAAAGGTAAATTATATTGGTAGATTATTTATATCAAATTACATAAATTATAATATTTTAAAAATTATTATGAATCTTTTAAAATAAAATATTAATATATTATATTTTAAAATTTATACTATATTTTAGTATATGGAATATCCATATCAAAAAAGAATCATATTAATTCAATAAATTCATTATCAATTTTTTGATAAAAATTTATTTTAAATAACCATGTTTTACAATAATTATTATAAATTAATTTCATATTCTTAGTATATAAAGCAATAATTCTTAATTTCATTATTAAACATAAGCAAAATTTAAATTAATTTTATATTATTTATAAAAAATTTAGAGTAGATTTTAATTATGAATTTTAAATAAATATAATTAAAATGGATATTTTTTATTTAAAAGGATTATCTAGTTTAGGAAGTAACTTTTTTTAGCATTTTAGCAACATGGTAGAGTAACGATAAAGTAATCAACAATAAAGAATTTTCTAAATTAAGAATTGATAAATATCTTTTGAATTTCATAGCTATTTTTTTAGTGTTAATTTTTGTAAAATTAAAAAAAAATATTTAATTAATAAAAATTAATATTAATTATATATAGTATTTAAAAAAATAACCTATAATTTTAATAATATATATCAAATATACATTCTATTAATGAAATTTTCATATATAAAAATAATATATAAAAAATTTAATTATTTATATTGATATTATTATTAATTAATTTGATAATATTATAATTTATATAAAATTATTTAGAAACATTTAGTACAAAATTTAAGAAAACATTATATAAAATTTAAAATTATAACATAATTAATCTTATTTTTATAACAATAATTTATTTAATTTTATCTATATCTTACATTTTTTAAATAAATATGATTTTTTTCTTTTATAATAAAAAAAATTATTTTAATTTTATATTTTTAATTATAAATTTTAATCTTAATGAATAATATAAAATTATATAAAGTTTCAAAGAAATGATTAAAATTTTTAATGATTTATTTGACAAATATTAACTTTTTGAAAGAAGTATAATTTAAATATTTTATTAGATAATGTATTTTAATATAAAATAATTATTTAATTTTAATTATTTTAACTTATGAATTTTAATAAATTAAATAAAAAAAGATCAATAATTTAGTAAAATTATTGTCATTTGTTACAAAAAATTATATTTATTGAGCAAATTTCCCTTTTTTTTATTTTCTTTATTTATAAATAAAAACTAATCATTATATTTGCGCTAATTAATATTATGAATTACATAGTTTATAGGTTATACTCATAATTATAATATATATTAAAATGATAAAAAATTTACCGATTATTTATGTAGTAACTTTTATATTAAGTTTTTCTACGTTGAAATCTCAAGTACAATTTGGTGTAAAAGGAAGTTTACAATTTACCAATGTCAGAAATGTGCATAAAAACTCTGAAACTCGTGCTTTTGCTCCAGCAGTTGGTTTATTTGCTCAAATACCATTAAATGATTACAATGACAATTGGTTTTTTAAACCTGAAATCGTTTATTCTGAACAAGGTGAAAAAGATGGTAAAGATATGAATGTAAAATTTTACCAGACATATATTAATGTACCATTAATGATTAAATTTTATTTTTCAGATTTTTTCTTTCCACCTTGTTGTAGAGGTAGAGATACTCATGAATTTTTTATCGAAGCTGGACCTCAGTTAGGATATCTTATAAGTCAAAAAAATAAACTTTTAGATAAAAAATGGTACGGTGGGGTTTCAAAACTTGATATTTCAGCCGGAGTTGGTGGTGGAATCAGTTTTTTAAGAAAACATGAAATAGGTGTACGATATAATTTTGGACTTAATGATATTTACAAAAATAATAATTATTATTCGAAAGATGGAAAATGGTTAAAAATCCATAATACATCCAATATTGGTGTGTCTTATTTTTACTTTTTCTAAATAATATAAACTTATATTAAATATGAATTGATATACATAAAAAATAGTTATAAGATACAAGAGTATTAAATAACAGAATTCAATAATAAAAATATATTTATTTTAAATATTATAAGAATCAATATTTATAAATTATAATTATTTTTTATTAGTAATTTCACCTGAATAACTATTTTCAAAGTGATTTTTTAGTCTTTTATCTCTTATATCTTTACCAAGTAGCCACATAAGTTTAGTTGTTGCTGCTTCTATAGTTATGTCATATCCAGATATAACCCCTAGCTCTTTAAAAATAAGGCTATTATAATATTTGCCAAAATTTACACAACCTCTAATGCATTGTGTTATGACTACAATTTCTTTTCCTATTTCTCTTGCTTTTGAAATAGTATATAAAGTTTCTTTATCTGAAGGTATATTGCCAGATCCATAAGTTCTTAAAATTATTCCTTCAACATCGCTATCAAAAATAATTTTATTTAATAATTTACTATTTTTACCTGGAAAGAAAGTATAGATATCTATCTTATTATTAATATTTTTATCAACTATAAATTTTTTAGAATTAAGTGTTAAAAGATATTCTTTAAAAACATTAAGATTTACTCCTGATTCACCTAATATATGATAATTAGGAGAAATAAACGCATCAAAATGTTCAGCTGAAAATTTGGTTGTTCTATTAGCTCTATATAATTTATATTCAAAATAAATACATACTTCTTTTATAATCGGACTATTTTTTTCATACAAAGCTGCATAATAAATAGATGTTATTAAATTTTCTTTTGCATCTGTTCTCAATTCTCCAATAGGAAGTTGAGATCCCGTGAATATTACAGGCTTTTGTAAACCTTGAAGCATAAAACTCATCATTGACGCTGTATAAGACATTGTATCAGTTCCATGTAAAATAACAAATCCATCATAATTATTATATGAATTTTCGAGTATATTACCTAGAAATATCCAATTACTTATATCAATATCTGAGGAATCTATGGGATTTTCAAAAACATGAATATCTATTTCAGCATCGATAAGCTTAATCTCCGGAATATGCTTTATAAGTGCATTAAAATTAAATGGTTTTAAAGTTTCGGAACCATATTCTTTAATCATCCCGATTGTACCTCCTGTATAAATTAATAAAATCTTACGTTTCATCTATATTTAGAGTTTAAAATGCAATTTATGAAAATATTAACAGCTTTAATTATTATTTTTGAAACATGATTTCAAATGAATTCCAAAAAAATTTAGACTTATATAATTATTTAGCCGGTCATATATCGAAAGAAAAATATGAAAAAATTGAAAATTTAGTTAATTATAGAACTAATTATATACTACCCATTATTGAAGATATATTTCAATTCCGTAATGCAGGTGCAATTGTAAGAAGCATGGAAGCTTTTGGATTTCAATCATTAATTGCCTTAGAAAAAAGAAATGAATTTAAACCTGAAAGTGCTGTTGCAAGAGGTGCTGATAAATGGATAGATATATCATATAAATCTTCGAATATCGAAACTTTAAAAGAAATTAAAGCAATGGGATATCAATTAGTAGCGATTTCACCTGAAGTAAATGCTATAGATATACAAGATTTTTCTATTTCTCAACCTACTGCATTAATTTTTGGTACCGAGTTTAAAGGAATTAATGAAGAAACTTTAAATTTTGCCGATTTATGTGTTAAAATTCCTATGAAAGGTTTTACTGAAAGTTTAAATGTATCAGTAGCCGCAGGAATTTGTTTTTATGAAATGAGAAATAAATTGGAAAATAGTACTTTAAATTGGCAATTAAGTGAAAATGAAAAAATTAATTTAAAAATACAATGGGCTATGAAATCCGTTAGTTCGGGAAATGAAATTGCCGCCCATTATATTAAATCTTTAGATAAATGAAAAAAATATCAATTTTAATTTTAGGTTTTATATATAGCACTCTTTCTCAAGCCCAAAATATTGAGGAATCCTCTTATACTGAAAAAAATAAGATAATGGAATCTTTAAGCTTTTCAATACCTATTTGTAATAAAGATGTACTCATAAATACTTGGAAAAATTTTATTAAAAAGCAAGGAGGTAAAATTAAAGGAGGTGTCATAAATAAGGTTTACGGTTCTGATATTAAATTTTCACCATCTGGAGAAAGTTGGATTGGAAATTTTGCTTATGAATATAATGATAACAAAACTATGACTGTATTTACATCTTTTCAAGACATGTCAAATACATATATTAATTCAAATATTTCTGAAAAAGATATTGCAATTCCTGTTCTTGAAAATTTTAAATTAGATGTACAAAAGTCATGTACACTTGATGATCTTACCTATGCGAAAAGTTACAGTATTAAACTCAATAAAGATAAAATACGAAATTCTGATAAAATTTTTGCTTTAGAAAAAACTTTGCAAGAAGATTATAAAAAAGTTAGTTTAAAATCAAATCAAGATATTTCGGATAAAGAACGTGAAAATATTAATAAAATTAAAGATAGAATCATTATAAATGAGGGTGAAATTCAAACTCTAAAAAACAGAAATCTTGAAATTGATAAAGAGCTTATATCTCAAAGTATGGTTATACAAGGATTTCAAAATTCACTGGACTTATTAGAAGGTAAAGTCTTATCTGATGATTCTAATGAAAATTTGAATCATAATGAGAATAAAATAAATATATCTAGTAATCAACATGATGAAGAAGAAATTAATGGTATAGATCAAGATATCAATGATGAAAATGACATAAAATCACCAAATTATTTTGACAATCATTAATATATATATAATATTCGTGAAATTTTTAAATAAATATTTTTTTATAAGCTTAATTCCATCATTAAATGAAACTTGAAAAACTAAATCTTTTAGATCAAAGTGAAATTATGTTTTTACAAAATATATATTTGAACTCATTTCCTATAGAAGAAAGAAGACCTATTGATCAAATGTTAAATCTTTATGAAGATAATAGAGATAAATTTAAAATATTATTATGTATTAAAGAAAATGAAAGAATAGGATTTTTTAATTATTGGAAATTAAGAGATTTTATTTTTGTAGAACATTTTGCCATTTTACCTGAATTTAGACGTATTGGCTATGGAAGTAAAGTTATAAATCTTTTCATTGAAAAAATTTCATTACCTATTGTTTTAGAAGTAGAACCTCCCACTTCACATTGGGACGAAAGACGTATCGTTTTTTATGAACGATTAGGTTTTAAATTGTGGGATACCATTGAATATAAACAACCCTCATATCATGGAGATGGAAAAAGTTATCCTATGAAATTAATGTCATTACGGGAAATAGAACTTGATAAAGAAAATCAAAACATTATAAAGGTAATACATTCTGAAGTTTATAATTCATAAAAAAACTGTAAAAAAATAAAAGCCTATCCTTAGATAGGCTTTTTATAATTTATATTAATCAATTTTTAAGCATCTATATTTGCATACACAGCATTTTTTTCAATGAATTCTCTACGAGGAGGAACATCATCTCCCATTAGCATTGAAAAAATACGATCGGCTTCTGATGCGTTATTAATTGTAACCTGTCGTAAAGTTCTTTTTTCAGGATTCATAGTTGTATCCCAAAGCTGCTCAGCATTCATCTCTCCTAACCCTTTATATCTTTGAACAGAAAAACCTTTTCCTTGAGCATTACCTAATTCAGCAGCTATTTCTTCCCTATGTTTGTCATCCCATGCATAATATTCCTTATTTCCTTTTTTCAATAAATACAATGGAGGAGTAGCTATATAAATATATCCTTTCTCAATCATCTCTTTCATATAACGAAAAAAGAATGTTAAAATCAGTGTGGTAATATGCGAACCGTCAACATCCGCATCAGTCATAATTACTACTTTATGATAGCGAAGTTTAGTAAGATTTAATTCTTTAGAATCTTCTTCTGTTCCTACAGAAACTCCTAAAGCTGTATAAATATTTTTTATTTCATCACTTTCAAAAACCTTATAACTTACCGCTTTTTCAACATTAAGAATTTTACCTCTTAAAGGTAGAATAGCCTGAAAATTTCTATCTCTTCCTTGTTTAGCAGTTCCACCTGCAGAATCCCCTTCGACCAAAAATAATTCACTTTCTTCTGCATTACGTGAAGAACAATCAGCTAATTTCCCAGGTAAACCACTTCCTCCTAAAGGAGATTTTCTCTGAACTAATTCTCTAGCTTTTTTAGCAGCCTGACGCGCTTTAGCTGCGAGAAGAACTTTTTGTACAATTTGTTTAGCTTCATTGGGATGTTCTTCTAGATAATTAGTTAACATTTCTGCTACTATTTTATCTACTGCCGAACTAACTTCA
>NZ_JAMBJZ010000096.1:6374-6622 GCF_025291155.1 Apibacter sp. | reverse complement strand
ACCAGTGAAAGTAGTAAAAAGTAAAAATACTTTTTCATGATTTATTTTTTTATGTTTATCAAATATAAAAAAATAATTATTTGTATTATAATTTTAATTAATTAAATAAAATTATATTTATATATATTTTTAAACATATAAACTAAAACTAAATGAAATAGGTGTTTATATGTAAATAAAAAATAAAATTATTTTATATTATACAAAATGATAATAAAATACATTTATTGTATATCAAATAATTAAGT
>NZ_JAMBJZ010000096.1:0-6364 GCF_025291155.1 Apibacter sp. | reverse complement strand
GATTTTAATGATTAGTTATTTTGAATTTAAAACAGTCAAATATTGTGAATTATAATTTTTTTAAAACAGATTTTCGAATATCAATTACTTTTCTAAAATATTTGTTTTTACTCTTATTCCTTATTCGCATAAATATTTTTCATGCGCAAACTTTAAAAAAAGGTGAATTAACAGTAGGAATTGACCTTACCTATGCACCTTATGCTTATACAGAGGGAGGCCCCAGAGGGTTTGATCCGGATCTAATGAGGCTCGTAGCTGAAAAATTGAAACTAAAAGTAGTATTTAAAGATACAAGAATAGAAAATATCATTATAGGTCTAAATGCAGGACACTATGATGTTATAGCCTCTGCCCTGTATGTAAATTCACAACGAGCTAAACAAGTTTCTTTTTTACCGTATCTTCAAACAGGAGGTGTATTAGTGGTTAGAAAAGATGATACTTATCGTCCTACATCTTTACAGGAATTATGTGGCAAGAAAATTTCATCGATGAAAGGCGCTGCCTGGATACCTAAATTAAATGAAATATCTCAAAAATATTGTTTGCTTAATAATCGTAATACAATTGAAATTAAAGAATATCCAAGTGCTCCCGAAGCATCACAGGCGCTTTTATCCAAAGGGGTAGATGTTCAATATGAAGACGCTGCTGTAGCAAAAATGTTGGTAGATAATTTAGAGGAAAAGCTAGTTATATCAACAAAAGAAATGATCGATCCGGTATTAATAGGATTGGCTTTTAAAAAGGATAATAGTTCATTAAAAAATAAAATTTCGAAAATAATACAAGATTTAAGAGAATCGGGAGAATATCAGCAACTGTTGAATAAATATAATTTGGCATACCCAAGTAAAGAATTACTGAAAACTTACAAATTAGAGGAAGAAGATATTTCTGATAATAATAAGAAAAAAGGTTTCAATTGGGAATATTTTATAGATCAGTTTTTTAATAAGGATTTTTGGAAAGCTTGTATAACCGTTCTTGAATTAAGTACATTAACCTGGTGTATAGGCATAATCTTAGGTTTTTTTGTTGCTTTATTGGGCCGAAGTAAATCTTTGATTTTAAAAAAAATTTCAAGGGGCTATATCTGGTTTTTCAGAAGTTTGCCATTATTGGTATTATTAATATTTATTTACAATTTGCCACAAATTTGGCCGCAAAGCTCAATAATTCTTTCCAATCCTTTTATTTCAGGATTATTAGCCTTAGTATTAAGCGAGACTGCTTATATTGCTGAAATACATAGAGGAGCATTACAATCCGTGCCCAAAGGTCAATATGAGGCAGGAAAAGCACTGGGGTTATCATATTGGTTAATTATGAGGCTAATTATTGTGCCTCAAACCCTAAGAGTTGCCTTACCATCATTAGCCAATCAATACATTACAATAATCAAGTTAACTTCTTTAGTTTCCGTTATATCATTATCGGAAATATTACTAGTTGGACAACAACTCTACACTCGTAACTTTCTAGTTATGGAAACTCTATTAGTCGTTGCCCTCTATTACGTTTTGATTGTAACCATAGTAACTTGGATTATACATAAGCTTGAAGAAAAATTTGACGTGAATAAAAAAATTACATATATGGATGAATCCATACAAGTGGATCATGATAAGTTGAAAAAATATTCAACCATAAAAAGTAACCAGGTAGGAGAATTAGCATTAAGCTTAAAAAATATAAATAAGTCCTATGAAAACACTCCGGTATTAAAAAATGTAAATATAACGGTTCCATGGGGTAATGTTATTAGCATTATAGGCCCCTCCGGATCTGGGAAAAGCACACTTATACGATCAATAATTGGCTTAGAATCAATTGATACAGGAGATATCCGAATGGGTAATACTCCAATAATAACAAAAAATAATCATAAAATAGAAAATACGATAAAAAATAATCATAATCAAAGGATAGGCATGGTATTTCAGTCTTATAATCTTTTTCCTCACAAAACCGTATTGGAAAATGTTATGTTAGCACCTTTATATCATTTGAAAAACAAAGATAAAATTGCTATACGGACCTATGCATTAGCTATGTTGGATAAAGTTGGTATGCTAAGTCATGCGAATAAATATCCGCATCAGCTATCTGGAGGACAACAACAACGAGTGGCCATAGCAAGGGCTTTGGCTATCCAGCCAAGCATTATGTTATTTGACGAACCTACTTCGGCTTTAGATCCGGAATTAGTAAAAGAAGTCTTAAAAGTTATTAAAGAATTATCCAATGAAGGAATGACCATGATCATAGTTACTCATGAAATGAAATTTGCATTTGAAGTTTCAGATAGAATAATTTTTATGGAATCGGGGCAAATTTTATATAATGAAGAGCCTCAACAATTAAAGAAAACCCGAGATGAAAGATTACTAAAATTTATCGGAAATATAGCTCCGATTGAGTATAACATATAATAAAAACAGGTAAATATAAGTATGAAGAACCAAAACGAAGAAATAGGTATTTTACAACGAAGAAAAATAGAAGCAGAGATCATCAAGCCTATCTATGATATTTTAAAGAAAGAATACGGTTTGGAGAAAGCAAAATCTATTATAGAAGAGGCAGTAGCCAATGCAGCAATACAAGCAGGAAGAGAATTTGCGCAAAAAGAAGAAGGTCCCACTTCTGTACAAAGTTTTGTAGAACTGCAATATCTGTGGGAAAAAGACGACGCTTTAGAAACGGAAGTATTGGTAAACAATGAAATTCAATACAACTATACGGTTAAAAGATGTCGTTATGCAGAAATGTATCATGAGATGGGGCTAGGAGAAATAGGATTTTTACTTTCTTGTAATAGAGATGCAAAATTTATTGAAGGCTATGCTCCGGACGTTAAATTAACACGCCCACATACTATAATGAAGGGAGATGGATATTGTGATTTTCATTATCAATTAGAAAAACACAAAAAAAATATTTCCAATGAATGATAATATATATATTAATTCCAAAAGACTACAAAAATGGATAAGAGATTTTGCTAAAATAGGAGGAACTCCTAAGGGAGGGGTACATAGGCTAACCCTCACGGATTTAGACAAACAAGCTCGTGATTTATTTGTTGAGTTAGCTGAAGAGGCTGGCTGCTCGATTAAAATTGACTCTATGGGAAATATTTTTGCAAGACGATCTGGAGAAGATAATACTCTAAATCCTATACTGATAGGTTCTCATATAGATAGTCAGCCGTTGGGAGGTAAATATGATGGAATATATGGAGTTCTAGCAGCATTGGAAGTAATATATTCTCTTAATGATCATAAAATAAAAACAGACCGTCCTATTGACGTGGTAAGCTGGACCAATGAAGAAGGAGCTCGTTTTGCACCGGCTATGATAGGCTCTGCAATTTTTTCCCGGCTTATGCCTGTAAATGAAGGCTGGGCTTGTAAAGATGCTTCCGGAAAAACTATTAGGGATGAATTGACAAGAATTGGCTATGCTGGAAAAGACAATTTTTCTCAATATAAAATTCATGCGTCCCTTGAGCTACATATTGAGCAAGGTCCTATATTGGAGAATAATAATGAATTAATTGGGATAGTTACCGGAGCTGTCGGACAAAAATGGTATGATATTGAATTTACAGGAGTTGCCTCACATGCTGGGACAACACCTATGGAAGTGAGACAAGATGCGCTATTAGGATTGGCTGAAGCCGTAATAAGGGTTAACCAAATTGGGAAAGAAGAAATGCCAGAAGGAAGAGCTACCGTGGGAATGGTAAAAACAATTCCGAATTCTAGAAATGTAATATCCAATAAAGCTTGGTTATCCGTAGAATTTAGGCATCCTTCAGAAAGAGGACTAGATCGAATGAACCAAAAACTATCTGTAAAGATAAAGGAAATTGCTGAAGAGCTTAATTTGAAATATAGTATCAATCAAATTCTTTCTTTTCCACCAATACATTTTTCAGATACCTGCATAGAAACAGTACGCCAAGTAACACACCATTTAAAGTATTCATGTAGAGAAATAGTATCAGGTGCGGGACATGATTCATGTAATATTTCAAAAATAGCTCCGACTTCTATGATTTTTATTCCATGCATTAAAGGAATAAGCCACAACGAAGAAGAAGAAATAAAACCGGAATGGATGAGTGCAGGAGCCAATGTTCTCTTAAATAGCGTGATAAAATTGGCTACTAAATAAAATAATTATTTAATACAATTCTATAAATACATGAGTCAGAATCTTTTAGTTCTGACTTTTTAATTTAAGTAAACCTGAGCTATAACCTCACATAAAAAACAAAATAGACAATATGTCAGGTAATAATAAATTAATTATGACAAATCATATGATAATACTTCATGGCATAATCATTGAAACTAAATTATCAATTAATAATTTAGGTATAAATTAACTATAATTAAATTTAAAATAACGAAAAAATATAAACATGAGTAAAATTATAGGAATTGATTTAGGGACAACGAATTCTTGCGTTGCAGTAATGGAAGGTAATGATCCAACCGTTATTACAAATGCAGAAGGAAAAAGAACAACTCCTTCCGTAGTTGCTTTTATGGAAGATGGAGAAATCAAGGTTGGAGATCCTGCTAAAAGACAAGCGGTAACAAATCCACATAATACAGTGTATTCCATAAAAAGATTTATGGGTACAAGATTCTCATCAGATGCAAGCGAAATATCCAGAGTTCCTTATAAAGTTGTAAAAGGTGATTCCGATACTCCAAGAGTAGACATAAATGGTAGATTATATACTCCGCAAGAAATATCAGCGATGATACTTCAAAAAATGAAGAAAACTGCTGAAGATTTTTTAGGAGAAACAGTTGATAGAGCAGTTATTACTGTTCCAGCTTATTTTAACGATGCACAAAGACAGGCAACTAAAGAAGCCGGCGAAATAGCAGGATTAAAAGTTGAAAGAATAATTAACGAACCGACTGCTGCAGCATTAGCATATGGTTTGGATAAAGCGCATAAAGATCAAAAAGTAGCGGTATACGATTTAGGTGGGGGGACTTTTGATATCTCTATTCTTGATTTAGGAGACGGGGTATTTGAAGTATTATCAACTAATGGAGATACTCACCTAGGAGGGGATGATTTCGATGATGTAATCATTAATTGGTTAGCAGAAGAATTTAAATCAGCAGAAGGTGTTGATTTAAAAGCGGATCCTATTGCATTACAAAGATTGAAAGAAGCTGCTGAAAAGGCAAAAGTTGAATTATCTTCATCTACACAAACAGAAATCAATTTACCGTATATTACAGCTACAGCTTCCGGACCTAAACATTTAGTTAAAACTTTAACCAGAGCTAAATTTGAACAACTTGCCGCAGATTTAGTTAAAAGGTCTATGGAACCATGTAAAAAAGCATTAGAAGATGCCGGGTTAAAAACTTCTGATATAGATGAAGTATTATTAGTCGGAGGTTCTACACGTATACCTGTAATACAAGAAGAAGTGGAAAAATTCTTCGGTAAAAAACCTTCAAAAGGGGTAAATCCTGATGAGGTAGTTGCTATTGGAGCCGCTATTCAAGGTGGAGTTTTAACAGGAGATGTAAAAGATGTATTACTATTAGATGTTACTCCTCTTTCATTAGGTATAGAGACTTACGGAGGGGTATTTACCAAATTAATCGATGCCAATACTACCATTCCAACTAAAAAGTCAGAAACTTTCTCCACTGCCGCAGACAATCAACCTGCTGTAACTATTAGAGTAGGACAAGGAGAAAGACCGATGTTTAATGATAACAAAGAAATTGGAAAATTCGATTTGGTTGATATACCACCTGCACCAAGAGGAGTTCCTCAAATTGAAGTAACTTTTGATATTGATGCAAATGGTATTTTGAGTGTTTCCGCTAAAGATAAAGGAACAGGAAAAGAACAATCCATAAAAATACAAGCATCTTCAGGATTAAGTGAAGCAGAAATCGAAAAAATGAAGAAAGAGGCTGAAGCTAATGCAGAAGCAGATAAGAAAAGAAAAGAAGAAGTTGAAAAATTAAATTCTGCTGACGCCATGATTTTCCAAACTGAAAAACAATTAAAAGAATTTGGAGATAAATTACCTGCAGAGAAAAAGCAACCGATAGAAGATGCATTGGCTGATTTGAAAAAAGCCCACGAAAGTAAAGATATTCCGGCAATAGAAACTGCTATGGAAAAAATAAATTCTGTATGGGCCTCTGCTTCTGAAGATTTATATAAATCTGGTCAAACAGCAGAAGGTGCCAATACAGGTGCTCAGGGTGGAGGAGAAGGAGCTTCCACCAGTTCTAACCAAGGAGGAGATAATGTTGAAGATGTAGACTTTGAAGAAGTTAAATAATTGACGATTATA
>NZ_JAMBJZ010000095.1:0-7358 GCF_025291155.1 Apibacter sp. | reverse complement strand
TTAGTACCTATGCCGGGAAGATGGATACAAGGAGGGGTAATTTTTAAGAATATTCTATAATTTGTACATATATAGAAAGTTAATAGCCATTCAATTTATATAGAATGGCTATTACATTTATGTATTATATGATAAATAAATTTTAATAAATAAAAATATTTACCTATTCATAAAATCTAAGCCTATTTTTTAGCTCGGTCATTTCTCCCTGAAGTTTCCGAATCCTAATAAGAAGATTTTGTATAGCATCAATTCCGGCAATATTAATATCCATCTCATAGAACATTCTAGCATAAGATTCCACTTCAGAAAGAATATCAAACGGAATATATTTTTTTTGTTCTTTTTGAATGATACGTATAAGTCCGAGATTTTCCAACTCTTCAATAAATGATAAATCTACTTTATAATGGGAGGAATATTCTTCTATGGTTATTAAATCATTTTTCATATATGAAATAATTTTATGATTCTGCTAATTGCTTAAACAAATTTCTTTGCTTTTCAGATAGATGAGTAGGTATTTTTACTTGGTAAGTCACAAATAAATCACCATGTTCTCCCTCTCTTTTATATATTGGAAACCCTTTTCCTTTAAGACGTACTTTAGTGCCATTTTGAGTACCCGGGTTTACTTTGAGCTTCACTTTTCCATCCAGCGTATTAACCATAACTTCCCCGCCTAAAACGGCTGTATACAAGTCTATTTCTGCTGTAGTATTTAAATCGTTGTTTAATCTTTTAAAATTAGGATCGTCTAAAAGATTAAAGGTAATATAGAGATCTCCATTAGGTCCTCCATTAGCTCCCGGTCCTCCTTGCCCCTTTAATTTTATTTGCTGACCATTAGAAATACCGGCCGGAATTGTAATTCTTATTTGTTTACCGTTTACTGTAAGGGTCTGCTTGTGTGTTGTAGCGGCATCTTTTAATGATATGCGTAATTCGGATGTATAATCTTGTCCTTTAAATTTGGAACTTCTAGTTCTTGTTCTTCCGGTTCTACCCCCAAAGAGATCACTAAAAAAATCAGAAAAATCTTCAGTTCCAAAACCCTGAGAAAATCCTTCAAAAGGATTACCGGAATTATCATAATAATATTGTCCTTTGCCGGAACCTTGTTGTTGTCGCGCTTGCTCAAATTGTTCTGCATGTTTCCAGTTTTCTCCATACTGATCGTATTTCTTTCGTTTATCAGGATCACCGAGAACTTCATTAGCTTCATTAATCTGCTGAAATTTTACGTTAGCTTCTTTATCATTAGGATTTAAATCAGGATGATATTTTCTAGCCAACTTACGATATGCCTTTTTAATCTCATCTTGAGATGCATTTTTATTTAATCCTAATACTTTATAATAGTCAATATATGCCATATAGTTATGAGTCAATTTTTAAATTGATGATGATAAGAATATTATCTTATTTTCGGTGCAAATTCTAAACCAAAGTATAGTTTTGTCATATATATATCCGTATAAATTAGAATAGATCATAGAATATATAGATGATTGTACTTAATTATCTCATTAAAAATAATCAAATGAATAAATAAATTAGCTTTTTGTGAAAGTTTGTACAGAGAAAGATCGTATTTATGTTCAATAAAATTAAGAGATATGTTATATATAAGAGTATAGAATTATTAAACAAATTAGAATATTATAAAAAATAAAACCATCTATCAAAGATAGATGGCTTCATTTTATAAATAATTGATATTATAAGATAAATAACCTCATTTTAGCTTAATCTTGATGATTTGCCATTCTTTATCACTGAATCAATAAGACTATAATTTGATTTTGTTTCTTTAGTTGCTACAACAGAATCAATAGATAAAGCATACAAAGCTTCAATAGTGGAAAGAGTTCCTAAAGCTGAGTTCTTTCTTCCATTGAATGGTAGCGTGTCAGGTCCTCTTTGACATTGCGCATTTATATTGATTCTACCCACTTGACAACATAAAGCATCTACTAGATGTGCAACAGTATCTTCATTTGTACTGAAAATAGCTACTTGTTGTCCTTTAGTAGATTTTGTTATATAACTAATAGGAGTTTCAAGATCGTCAAATGGAACTATGGGTATAATAGGAGCGAATTGTTCATTATTGTATAATAAGTTCATTTTTTCATTAGCAGGATAAACAACTGTTGGATTAACTAATGAATGTAAAATTTGTCCTCCGCCATTTTCTTTATTAATAATTTCACCATTATTTTGTAATGCTTCGTCAATACATTTTTGAACAAATTGAGGTTTATCTGGCTCTGCTAAAGGTGTTATGATCACATTTTCTTCCCAAGGCATCCCTATTTTCAATTTGGATATTTCCTCTATGAATTTTTTATTAAATTCTTCAGCAATGGATGAATGTACAAATAATATTTTTATAGCAGTACATCTTTGACCGTTAAAAGAAAAAGTTCCTAAAATGGATTCTTTTACCGCTATGTCTATATCAGCTGCTTTGTCAATAATTGCGGCATTTTTCGCATCCAATCCTAATACAGAATGAAGACTGTTAGCATTAGGATGTTTTTTGATCATACCGTCAACTACTTTACTGGAACCGATAAACGCCAATACATTTATTTTTCCTGATTGCATTAAAGAAGGGATTACATCTTTACCTCTACCATATAGAGTATTTATAACTCCTTTAGGAAAACAATCTTTAAATGCGTCTAATATAGGCTCAAACAATAAAGTACCACGACGAGGTGGTTTAAATAAAACGGTGTTCCCCATTAATAAAGCAGGGATTAAAGTTGCGAAAGTTTCATTTAATGGATAGTTGTAAGGTCCCATACAAAGGACAACACCATAAGGAGATTTTTTAACTTGAGCAATTACCCCTTCATCTGTTTTAATACTGGATGAATTTATATCTATTTCTTTTAATGCTTCGATGGAGCATTTAATGGCATCCACAGTTCTATCAAATTCTTTTTCGGAATCCTTATAGCTTTTGCAAATTTCCCAAACCAATAATTTTACTACTTTTTCTCTTTGCTCAACCATTTTTACGATGAAATTCTCCATCGCAGAGATTCTCTGAGAAACTGACATAGAAGGCCATTCACCTCTCCCTCCATTAAAAGCCTTCAAAGCTGCATTTAATGCCATTTCGGACTCCTTCGTAGTACAAATAGGATATCTTCCTACTTTAGTTTTTACTAATTCATCAGTAGAATTTGACCGAGTATAAATAGGAGAATAGACTTCTTGATATGGACCTTCCCATTCAATAAATTCTCCATCAATCAAGACCTTTTTCTGCGTGATTTCGTTTTGAAGTCGAAAATTTTCAGGAATTTCATTTTCTTTTGGAAAATAATTTATTAAGTTCTGATTCATAATACTTAATTATAATAATTGAGCAAGAAAAAATTAACTTTCAAGCTAAGTTCGTAAATGCAAAGATAGTAAGTTTATTTTTTTTCGACATTATAATTTTAATATTCATATGAAAGGAATAAAATAAAATACGAAACAAAATGAAACTTACGAAATATAATATATTGATTGTTAAATGTATATATGGGAAGAGTAATGAAAATGTTTTTACAAATGAGTCGTAATATGAATATTTATCTAAGTTTAGTGTAAATTAACATTTTTTAAATCATTAATTTAAAATTTATAAGGCTATTTGAAAATAAGAAATTTTATATTATAAATAATTACGAATTGTTATTTTGTAATAATTTTCCAAGCTTACTATTTTTTCTTCCGTATATAAAGTATATAGTTAAGCCTATAAATAACCATAATATAAACATTCCCCAATTAGACCATTCTAGTTCAGTCATTAAATATAGGTTAAAGAGTATACCAAGAATTGGAATTAATGAAAATTTATATTTTAAAGCGCTAATAGATAAACCTAACCATATTATCCAGAAAATAGATAATAAAGGTTTTTCTTTAAAAATTTCCTTATAATTAAATTGAGTCACAAACAAAATTAGTCCTAAACAAAAGAAAAAAAGAATTAAAAATTGACCGTTAATATAGGGTAATTTAAACTTAGCTTGTTTTGAAAGACCTTTATTATCTAAATATAAAACTCCTGAACAAACTAATATAAAAGCAAAGAAGGTTCCTACGCTCGTCAAATCAACAACTAATTGCATATCTAAAAACATAGCGGGAATACCAACAAAAAAACCTGCAATAATGGTGGCAAAACTAGGAGTATGATATTTCTTATGTACGGTACCAAAAGGTTTCCATAATAAACCGTCACGGCTCATGGTCATCCATATTCTTGGTTGTCCTATTTGATATACGAGAATAGCTCCCGTCATGGCAATGACAGCACTAACGGAAATAATTCCGGCTATAAAATTTATTCCTATTTTATTAAATACATAAGCTAACGGATCATCAACACGTAATTCTTTATAATTAACCATGCCTGTTAATATCAATGCTATGGAAGCATATAAAACAGTACAAATAATGATACAATATAACATGGCACGAGGTAGGTCTCTTTGCGGATTTTTAGCTTCTTCTGCTGTCGTTGATATCGAATCGAATCCAATAAATGAAAAAAATACGGCAGCTACTCCTCCCATTACTCCTCCTAAACCATTAGGAAAAAAGGGAGACCAATTCTCCGGTTTGATATAAAATACACCTATGAGTATAATGCCTATTATTACAGATAATTTAATCCAAACCAAAGCATTGCTTACTCGAGTAGATTCTTTTATTCCTAGATAAGCCAATATCGTTACTAATAACGTTATTAATCCGGCAGGGAGATTAAAAATTATTTTAATAGTAGAAATCTCAGGAGCTGACTGATAAATTTGCGAAAGCCTAAGATCATTGGCAGAAGCTGTAAGAGGATTGGCCTGACATTCGAGATAAGCTCTATGAGCATTCCAATAATCAATAGAAAGCCAATCAGGCCAATGGATGCCGAAGCCTTGTAGCATAGAAACAAAATATCCAGACCATGAAATGGCTATTACCATGTTCGATACAGCATATTCTAAAATTAGTGCCCAACCTATAGTCCAAGCAAATATTTCGCCCAAGGATACATAGGCATAGGTGTAAGCACTACCGCTTACCGGAATCATGGAAGCAAATTGGGCATAGCATAGAGCTGTAAATATACAAGCAATAGCTACTAAAATAAATAATAAAGAAATAGCAGGTCCTCCTTCATAAGAGGCTCTTCCAATGGTACTAAAAATGCCAGCGCCAATAATCGCCGCTATTCCAAAAAAAGTCAAATCTTTTACAGATAATACTCTAATTAATTCAGATCTTTTAGTTGTATCTTGTAAATCAGATATATTTTTTTTACGAAAAAATGTGTTAAAATTCATTCCGACTTTTTTAAATTTTTTAATAAAGGAAATGATAGCAACTGCAAAAGTATAAATATCATTTAATAATTAGCTTAAATATTCAAATTGTTTTTAAAAATATGGGTAAAAATATATGGATTTAATTATTTAGAATTAATATAAACATTATTTAGAATCTATCTAGATAAATATTAAGTTTGTATGTAAATTTATAATATGAAAATCTTTTTTTGCTTTGTCTGTTCATTATTGTGCATTTGTGGATATAGCCAAGTTTTCGCAACAATTGAGGGTAAAGTGGTTACAAAAAATGGATTGTCTGTAGAAAATTGCGAAATAAGATTTATAGGTGATACCATTCTGACTGTTTATAGTGATGCTGATGGAAAATTTAAAATTTCCGATTTAAATATAAGAGAATATACCGTTTACATTTTAAATAAAGGAGAAATCGTCAATGAAGGAGTAGCTAAATTGGATCAACCAATTGTTTACCATTTAGATTTTATTACGAATTCATATAAATTTAATGATATAGAAGAAATAATTGTACAAGGGAGTCATACACAAAATCAAAGTGAATATGTGGCTAAAATGCCGTTAAAAAATATTGAAAATCCGCAGGTTTATACAACGATCACTAAAGAAATTATGAATAAACAGATGGTAACTACTTCAGAAGAAGCTTTAAAAAATGTACCGGGAGGAAACAATCTCGTGCAAGGACCTGGATCGGGAGGGGTAGGGCTATCATTAATGATGAGAGGATTTAATACGGATATAGGTTTACGCAATGGACTTTCAACCAATTTAGCAGGCCTGACCGATATGGTTAACGTAGAAAGATTAGAAGTGGTAAAAGGACCTTCTGGAACTTTATTTGGCTCTATTATATCCTATGGAGGAATGATAAATAAAATAACTAAAAAGCCTTATGATAAATTTAGAGGTGCGATTTCTTATACTACCGGTTCATGGGGCTTATCACGTTTAGTTTTAGATATTAATTCTCCCATAAAAGATACGGCCGTGTTGTTCAGAATTAATACCTTATACCATACAGAAGATTATTTTCAGGAATATGCGGGAAGGAAAACTTGGGCAATAGATCCGGGTTTAACTTATTTGGTAAATGATCACTTAACATTAAATTTCGACCTTGAGTTATTTCAAACTTCCGGAAATACTAATTTTTACAGCAAAGGGAATAAACTAAATGTTAAAAAGTTTACATATTTACCGTATAATCCCAAAAAATCTTTATCTGACAAAGATTTAGTTAGTGATAACGACATAATAAATGTTTTTGCAGAGGCAAAATATAAAATATCAAATACTTGGATTTCGCAAACTCTGTACTCTTTTTCAAAGTCTGAAAATAAAGCAAATTATCTGTTTTTAATTTTCTTAGACAATGAAAACATTCAAAGAAAGATTATGAAAGTTCCTAGTACCTTTAATCGTTATAACGCACAACAAAACTTTATAGGTAAATTTAATTTAGGGAGAGTAAAAAACGAGTTTCTTGCAGGGATAGACTATTTATATTACACTAATGAAGATAAAAGATCGCAAATAGTGTATGACGAAATAAATATTTACCAAGCAGATTTATCTTTATCTATAGATAAATACAATTCATTGATTGCTGCGGAACCCCCATTTGCACAATATTTCAGAAAACATAATATATTAGGAATTTATGTTTCAGATGTTGTTAAAATAAAAGACCGGTTAAATTTACTCATGTCATTAAGAATGGATTATTATAAAGCTAAAGGCGGTAACTATCTAAATATAAAATCATATAACTACGACGATTCCCAAACTTCTTGGTCTCCTAAGTTCGGCCTAGTATACGAAATAATTAAAGATAATTTATCATTTTTTGGAAATTATATGGATGGGTTTAGTAATGTGGTAGATACCAGTTCACCTGTTGGTCAAAAGAAGAGTTATAAACCTGAACATGCCAACCAATGGGAAGGTGGAGTGAAGTTAGATATGTTAGATCATAAAATA
>NZ_JAMBJZ010000094.1:0-7448 GCF_025291155.1 Apibacter sp. | reverse complement strand
GGTTCATTATCTTTTTTCAAACTTTTATAATAAAAATCGCGAAGAAAATTACGTCTTAACGTCATGGTAATTCCTTTATATTGCTGATCTCCGGAATTAATTTTTGTCATTTTTATATTATAGTTTCTTCGTACAAATACACAACTTCCCGGTTCTAAAACAATTTCTTTTTTGTCTTTTTCCTCAATAATTAGTTTTCCGGAATACAAATAAATTAAACAATGATCTTGCGCCGAATGTACACAACTGGTATCATTGTTTGCATAATAAGTCAGAAATATTCCTGAATAATTTATTATTTTTGATTTATTCATAAAAATTTTAGCTACATACTTTTTCTAAAAAGTATTGATGAACTTTTAGAGAAGAGTTTAGTTCCGGATGGAAAGACGTTACCAACATACTTTTTTCCTGTGCGGCAACAATATTTCCATTTACTTCTGCCAATATTTTTACTTTAGAGCCTACTTCGGAAATATACGGAGCTCTAATGAATGTCATCGGCACAGTTCCAATTCCTTCGAAATTTTCTTCAACAAAGAAACTTCCTAACTGTCTCCCATAAGCATTTCTTTTTGCTGTAATATCCATGACTCCCAAATGATTGCCACCATCTTCAACTTTTTTAGCAAGTAAAATTAATCCGGCACAGGTACCGAATACAGGTAACCCGTTTTCGATCATGTTTTTTAGCTCATCAAGCATGTTCAAGTCTCTTAATAACTTTCCTATCGCAGTACTTTCTCCACCCGGAATAATTAGGCCATTCATAGATCGAACTAAATCTTTTTTTTGCCTTATTTCAAATGTACTTATACCTAATTCTTTCAATATCTGAATATGTTCTATAAATGCTCCTTGCAATGCTAATACTCCTACATTCATATTTAACGATTTGAATTAAAAAAGTCATTTTGAAAAAATTATTTTCAAAATGACCTAATATCAGTTTAAACTTTATTTTATTTTCCTCTTTCAGCCATTAGTATCTCAATTTCTCCTTCATTTATTCCTACCATGGCTTCACCTAAATCTTCGGAGACTTCTAATAAAATGTTAGGATCATTATAATTAGTTACTGCTTTAACAATGGCTTGAGCTCTTTTTACAGGATCTCCCGATTTAAATATGCCGGAACCAACAAATACTCCTTCAGCTCCTAATTGCATCATTAAAGCTGCATCGGCTGGAGTAGCAACCCCTCCGGCAGCAAAATTTACCACCGGTAATTTTCCATTTTCATATACGTATTTTACTAATTCATAAGGTACTTGCAATTCTTTAGCTTCATTAAAGAGCTCATCATCATGCAATCCCTGAATTCTACGAATACCCTCATTCATAGCGCGTAGATGTCTTACTGCTTGCACTACATCTCCGGTACCCGGTTCTCCTTTTGAACGTATCATAGAAGCTCCTTCTTGTATTCTTCGTAGTGCTTCTCCAAGATTTTTAGCTCCGCAAACAAAAGGAACTTTAAATTTGGTTTTGTTTACATGGTATTTATCATCTGCCGGTGTTAAAACTTCACTTTCATCAATATAATCGATTTCTAATGCTTCTAATATCTGAGCTTCTACAAAATGCCCGATCCTTATTTTAGCCATAACAGGTATGCTTACTGCTGCTTGGATTCCTTTAATCATTTTCGGATCGCTCATCCGTGAAACTCCTCCTACAGCACGAATGTCTGCAGGAATTCGTTCTAAAGCCATCACTGCAACCGCTCCTGCTTTTTCGGCTATTTCTGCTTGTTCAGGAGTTGATACGTCCATGATTACTCCTCCCTTTAGCATTTGTGCTAAATTTTTATTTAATTCATATCTATTATTTTCCATATCTATCTTTTATCTTAATTACGTCTACAAAAATAATATAATATATGGTTATAATCCTCAAGAATACTTTTTTTATTTTTCCCATATATTTTTTCATAAATGTAAAGCTTATATCATGTACGTCATAATGAACCTATTAGGATAAAATTGTAAATTATAATTCAAATCATTGCCAATTTATGATGGTAGATTTTTATTATGCTTTATTTTTGCTGTACATATTTTGTCTAAATAAAAAAATAATACAAAATGCATAATTCAGAAAAAAAAGAATTTATTGCTAATAATTTTAAACAAAAAAACTGGAATGAAATAAAAACCAGAGACAGTTGGATGCTTTTTAAAATTATGGCGGAGTTTACTAACGGATTTGAAACCATGACCAAAATAGGACCTTGTGTTTCAATATTCGGTTCTGCTCGTACCAGTCCTGAAAATAAATATTATGGACTAGCAGAAGAAATTTCTTATAAACTTACCAAGATCGGCTTTGGTATTATTACCGGAGGGGGGCCTGGAATTATGGAAGCAGGAAATAAGGGTGCTCAAGCCGCAGGAGGAAAATCTATAGGTCTTAATATTGAATTGCCATTTGAAACCGGCAGTAATCCGTACGTAGATTATAAACTAAGTATGAATTTCAATTACTTTTTTGTTCGAAAGGTCATGTTTCTTAAATATTCTCAAGGATTTATAGTCATGCCCGGGGGATTAGGAACCATGGATGAATTGTTCGAAGCTCTAACCTTGATTCAAACCAAAAAAACAAGTAAATTTCCTATTGTTTTGGTAGGTACTAAATACTGGAGTGGTTTATTGGAATGGATGCGCGAATCTATGCTGGAAGAAAATTATATAAAAGATACAGATTTTAATATTTTTCGACTTGTCGATACTGCCGATGAAGCTGTAGGGCATATTCGCGCTTTTTATGATAAATACAGTATTAAACAAAATTTTTAATGGTATTTGGCATTAAATTTGTTTTCTCTCGCAGAATGTAACCAAATATAATTAAACCAATGATGAAAAAGTTTATTCCTTTTATTTTATGTATTTTATTTTTATGTTCGTATACTCTTTATTCATCTGATTTTTTTACTTCTATAACTAAAGTGGAATATGTGTCTAGTACTAAAACATTAAAACTTTCTTCGAAAGTAAATGTTGAGCATATCGAACAAACTATTGGGAAAAAAGTCAACTCGAATGATTTTGATACTTCCCTAAATAAATACCTTCAAAATAATGTTAAATTGAGTATTAATGACACACCGGTAACTTTTACTTTTTCTTCTAAAAATCCGGACGGTAACATAGTCTGGATCTATTATGAAGTAAATGGTGTTAATTCCGTTTCTTCCATTAGTATAAAAAATTCATTGTTGCTGGATAAATACCCTGAGCAGCAGAATTTTATTAATTTTATTGTTAATGGACAGAAAAAATCTTTAGTATGTAAAAAAGGATCGGATTCAGGGAAAATAAATTTTTAATGTTTTAAATTTTTATTTTATTTGTTACTTTTTATATAAATAATAATTATAAATTTAAATTAATTTCTTTTATGAAAAAAATTATGATTTTAGGAATTTTGAGCATCTTTATGTTGTATTCATGCTCATCTTCTAATTCCGTAGCTCTTGACCGTCCCTCTCAAAGAGATGTAAGAGGTACTTGGAGACTGGATAGGGTTTCTTATTCTGAAAATATGGTTAAAGTAAAAGCTTTTGATGAATATGATGCACAATGTCTAAAAAATAGCGTTTGGTATTTTATTGCTAATAATAATAGAGGAAATTTCACCTTGCAAGGAGGTAATACTTGTCCTGCTCTTACTCAGAATTTTACCTGGTATATAGATAAACAAAATATGCTTGTTTTAAAGTTACTTAATTAAGGTGATAAAGCCAGAAAAGTAACTACAGGAACTACTTATTTATATGATAATATTTCCGAAGAAGAATTCAACTTAAGTCAAGTTATTAGTGGAGTTACTATTACTTTTCATTTTAGTAAATTAGCATCCGGAAAATTAAAATAAATAACTTGTGAATAATATACAATTATAATTATGAAATCATTAATTACAAAATTAACAGTAATCTTATTGTCTGCAAGCATCATACTCTCTTGTAACACAAATGATACTCAAAAAGGAGCCGGAATAGGTGCCGTTGCTGGAGGTGTGTTAGGTGCTGTAATCGGAAACAACGTAGGAAATAAAAACAACGCTGCGTTAGGTGCTGTAATTGGTGCCGCTGTAGGGGGAACTGCTGGTGGTTTGATTGGTCACAAAATGGATCAACAGGCTCGCCAAATTCAAGAAAGTGTTCCCGGAGCTACTGTAGAACGTGTGGGTGAAGGAATAAAAGTCGTTCTTAATGAAAATGCGGTGCGTTTTGATTTTGATAAATCTACCTTAACTCCTACTGCAAGAAAAAATTTGGATCAAATTATTTCCATATTCAAACAATATCCTGATACTAATATTGGTATTTTCGGGTATACAGATGCTAAAGGAGCAGATCAATATAATTTAAATTTGTCCGAAAATAGAGCTAAAAGTGTTGCTGATTATTTAGCAAGTAATGGTATCAGTTCCAGTCGTTTCACTATTAAAGGGTTTGGTAAAGCAGATCCTATTGGTGATAACAACACTGAATCCGGAAGAGCTTTAAATAGAAGAGTTGAATTTTCAATTACGGCAAATGAAAAAATGATTCGTGATGCAAAATCTGAATCTAATTAATAAGTAAATATATTTTACACTTTATATAATTTTGAAGAAAAGACAGACATAAGTTTGTCTTTTCTTATTTTTCAAAGGTGAGCAATTTTTCATCAATGAAATATTGAATTATAGCTTTTTTCATCAATAAAGTTTGCTCATTGGGTTTTAAGTCGGGAAGCTTTTCAATTAATTTATAATGTGGCCATTTATCTTTATCGTATCCATCTAGTTTATAATATCCGAACGGTTCCAATAAACGACAAACCGCAATATGTATTAAATTCATTTTTTCATCTTTTTTATATTTTTTATAACCTAGCCCCAATTCTTGCAAACCTATTAAAAAAATCATTGTATTTAAATCGGGTATATCATCTTGAGCAAACTTTTCTTTAAAAAAAATTTCTATTTTACTCCAAAGTTGTGCTTCGTTCATTGTTTTTAAAATTTTACTCATGTAAAATTATAATAAATATAAATATGCTTTACAAAAGTTTTACATGTGCACAAAACTTTTCATAAATGTATTTATTGAAGGAATCTTAATTTTTATATGAAAAAAAACATGAAATTATAATAAGAGATAAGTATGCACTATTTAATTTACAATCAGTATTTTTAAAGCTCATATTAATGAAAGAAGTTTCGCTTTTTTATCATATTTTATTTTTATTATATCATTGGAATTAAATGGGAGTACTTTTTTCTCATATCTCCTTTATTCTTAAATATTCTACCCATTTGATAATTCTTCTCAATATAATCTGTCGAATTTAAACTTAAATTATCATCTCTATATTTTTGATATGTCAATGCCTTTATTTTTAGACATCTTTCATTATTAAAGATTTCGCCTAATAAAGTTTTATCAGATAAGCCGCAAGAATGCCCCATTATATAAACTTCAAAATCATTACTGGAGACAAAATCTATTAATTTTTGATAATTGTTTGTTCTTAAGTACCAATACGTTTTCATATGTTTTCATATATTTTAAACATTCATCATATTTTTCAATTAATTTAAAATTTGTTTCATCTTCTTCATCACCATAACCAAAAACAATAGGATTATCTTTATTTTTCAATTCGCTATGAATATTTATTATTGAGGTATTAGGGATATTTTTTTGAATTTCAGGGAAATAATCTTTTATTGTTACAGTATAATTAAAATTTAAAAATAATATACTATCAGGTTTATTATTACTATTATAAAGATTATCAGTGAGTTGATTTACTAAAATATGATTAAAAAAATAAAATATTGTTTTTTGAATAAATTACCTTCATTTACATTTCCTTTTGAATTAGGTGTTTTATTCCATTCAATTTTTTCTTAAAAATATTTTTTTCATATTCTTCAATTATTTTTGATTTGAATGAAATTTAACTTTAAGGGATTATGATAAATATCAATAAAACATTAAACCGAACATTATTTTTTGTAAAATTCAAATGAGGTGTAAAGCTAATTATTGGTTTATATACAAAAGTCTAAGTCCTGTTAATTCCATAATCAATATTTTACATTCTAATAATCAGTACTAATAACACTAATGGAGTTAGAGAAATCTTCTGCATCAGCTGCTTCCTGTATTTCTATTGCTTTAATTAATACCTTTCTATCAAAAATAGCACTAATAAAAGGTTGGGCTATGGCTAATAAACTCCCAGCTCCTTTTTTTGCTTCTTTTAAAGATTTATATTTATTCAACTGAATTTTATCTTGTTCCATCTGAGTCGCTTTATCATAATTTCTTTGTGTATGCATACCTCTTGCATTTCCACTTCTATTGGTAAATATATCTTTAACATCTGAACCATATTTACCTTCTTTAATATCTGATAAAACTTTAGCTGATTCTGAATTACTTAATGTACCAATTCTTTGAGCTTCTGCTACAGAGGCTTCAAAATTAGCAATGGCTTCTTTACTTGCCCCATTGGCTTTCATGGCTTCTACAATTTGATTTTTATTCTTAACCATATTACTAATATCTTTTGCAGGATTGTTGGCTCCCATTACATAATCTAAAAGACCTTTATCTGGAGCTGGTTTCTTTTCTATAGAATTTCGAACTTCATCATACCTTTTACTTTTATATCTTTCTGCATATTTATCTCCTACCCATTGAGCACTGGGGTTTATTACATTCTCACCTAAATAAATGGCTAATCCTGTACTTAATGCAAACATAATCCCTCCTCCTATGGTTTCAATCCCCATCACACTAAATCCTAAACCATATCCAGCTAATCCATTGACTACTACATTAAGTCCAATATCTGCCTTATTATTCCAACCAATAGTACTAGCAGCTTTAGCAGCAGCAGTCTGACTGATAAAAGGTAGTAATATTCCTCCTTCTCCACATTGGAGAATAGAGCAACTCAATATAGCATTGTATTTGTTTTTGTAAACTTTAGGATGATATAATTTCCATTGACTGGCTTCATTTCCTAAGGCTCCTATACATTTAGGGCTAGTAAATATATCATATAAAGCTATTCCCACAGCAACTACACCTATAACTCCTCCTATAATCCATCCAACAACAGGAACAGTAGCCGCCGCTGCCGCTATTCCAAGAGCTACACCAACTCCTCCTACAAAAGCCCCTTTGCTTAATCCTTTACTCCATCCTGTTTTACAGGTAAAATCTTCATTTAATTTTTTATCAATAATAGTGAGAAAGGCTCTATTTTCCTGATAAAATACAGAAACTTTTCTTTTTTCTGAATCAGCAAGTAGTTCCCTATAATCATTTCCTGTCTGATTAGTGCAAACTATATAGGTTTTTTCTGGCAAATAAGAGGACATATTAATCTTTTTTAGTTAGGATATGAGTAATGGATTGTTTATTCTGTTTGATG
>NZ_JAMBJZ010000093.1:0-7462 GCF_025291155.1 Apibacter sp. | reverse complement strand
TAGATAGGTCATAATTTGCCCTTCTTTTCTTATTCTGGCAAGCACTTTTAAGATACTATGTGAGATATCTAATGCCAAAGGCATATAATTGTCTGTTTCATTCGTTGCATACCCGAACATCATTCCCTGATCGCCGGCACCTTGTTCCTCCTTATTTTGTTTATCTACCCCACGGTTGATATCTTGAGATTGTTCATGCAATGCGGATAGAATACCACAAGATTCAGCTTCAAACTTATATTCACTTTTAGTATAGCCAATTTTTTTTATAATATTTCTTGTAATTTGCTGAACATCTATATAAGTATTGGATTTAATTTCTCCTGCTAAAATAACTTGTCCTGTGGTAACTAAAGTTTCACAAGCTACTTTAGAATCCGGATCAAAAGCTAAAAAATTATCTAATATGGAATCTGATATCTGATCAGCTACTTTATCTGGATGGCCTTCCGAAACTGATTCGGATGTGAATAAATAAGGCATATTTTTTGATTTTACTTAATTATAATCATTCATTGCAAATTTAAGAACATTAATTAATAAATTTACTATATTTCAAAAATTATTACAGAGTTTATGAATTCAAAAAAATGTTTATTACTATCTTTAGTATCTTTATTAACAGTGGCTTGTGCTACGAACCCTTTAACCGGAAGAAAATCGCTCAATTTTGTATCTAACTCTCAATTGCTACCTTCATCATTTCAGCAATATCAAGAAGTTTTATCATCTAATAAAATAATTACTGGAACTCCTCAAGCAAAACAAGTGGAAGAAGTTGGTAATAGAATTAGAAAAGCAGCTGAAACTTATTATAAATCTATCGGAAAGTCCTCCGCTCTAGATGGATATCAATGGCAGTTTGTTTTGATTGATGATCCTAAAACTGCTAATGCTTGGTGTATGCCCGGTGGAAAAGTTGCTGTTTATACAGGTATATTATCTATATGTAAGGACGATACAGGTTTAGCTGTTGTATTGGGACATGAAATTGCTCATGCATTAGCGGGTCATGGGGCTGAAAAAATATCTCAGTCTTATATCTCTGAATTAGGAGGACAAGTTTTAGGAGGAGTGACCAATAATCAAGCATTGCGTCAAGTGATTAATCAATATTATCCGGTAGCAAGTGGCATCACTCTATTAAGATATGGTCGTAAACAAGAAACTGATGCGGATGAAATGGGCTTATATATAATGGCTATGGCAGGATATGATCCGAGGCAGGCCCCAATATTTTGGCAAAGAATGATTGAGTCTACAGGCGGCAGCAATACCCCTGAATTTTTATCAACTCACCCCAATCCTGAAAATAGAATTGCTGATTTAAATAGGATAATGCCTAAAGCATTGCAATATTATCAATCATATCACACCAATTAATTATAATTGTTTCTATAAAATATAATGAAATTTTAATTTATCCGTCAAAAATGGTATAAAAATTGAAATGTTTAGAAATAGAGATTTAATGTGTTTAATGATTAATGTTTTTTAACTTCAAGATTATCTACGGAAATACTTGAATTAAGTACTAAATATCCAAAATAGATGCCCAAATCATTCCTTTTTGAGATGGTAGTTACAATTTTATCGTTTAAAAGGAATTGAATAGAACTTTTGTCTGTTACGATTGAAAAACTATTCTTTTCCTTTTTTTTATATTTTTGTATTTTCTGCTTATAAAAAATTTGTGACATACCTTCTTTTTTACTTTCATAAGAAACTAAAACTTCATTTTCTGAATTGATGCCAAATAACAAATAATTTTCTGGGAATTTTTGTTGATCTGCAAATAAAATAATTCCTGCTACCCCATCTTTATCATAAAGATTATTTATTTGTATTGAGGTAGTAATTTCAACATTTTGATTAAGTTCAAAAATAGGAATTAAAGAATAATTAACAACATTCTTTAATTTGCTACTCATCAACAAATATCCACTTTCAATCTTTGTATTTATTTCTTTTGAAGATAATGTGTCCCAACCATTTTTATTTGTACGAAAAGTATCTTTAAAAAGTAAGGAATTCTCTTTACATGAGTTTAGTATCAATAAATTTATAATAATAAATAGACAATTATAAAAATTTTTAACTTTCATGATCTTAAATTTTATATCTAGCCGTTGCTATAGTCTTAAGATCGGTAAATTGATTGTGTTCATATTTAATACTTCCCACAACGGCAATCATTGCAGCATTATCTGTAGTATACTCAAACTTGGGTATAAAAGTTTTACATGCTAACTCAGACTCTAATTTCTTTATTTCTTTTCTCAATTCTAAATTTGCAGAAACACCACCAGCAATGGCTACATTTTTAATTCCTGTTTTTTGTATGGTCAGTTTTAATTTATCTATTAAGGCTGCAATTATAGTTTTTTGGACTGAAGCACATATATCGTTTTGATTTAATTTTATAAAATCCGGATTCTTAGCTAATTCTTTTTGTAAAAAATAAAGGACAGAAGTTTTTATTCCACTGAAAGAAAATTTAATTCCGTCTAATTTTGGTAAAGGAAATCTAAATTTATTAGGATTACCTTCTTTAGATAGTTTATCTATCATAGGACCTGCCGGATATTCCAATCCTATTAATTTTCCAATCTTATCAAAAGCTTCACCTGCAGCATCATCTAAGGTTTCTCCCAAAACTTCCATTTCAAAATAATTACTTACTTTAACAATTTGTGTATGACCACCGCTAACAGTAAGACATATAAAGGGAAAACTTATATTATTATTCAATTCATCTTCAATGAAATGAGCAAATATATGTCCTTGCATATGATTTACCTCAATAAGAGGTATATTTAATGACATGGATAGCGACTTAGCAAAACTGGTTCCTACAAGCAGCGAGCCTAATAATCCTGGTCCCCTTGTAAAAGATATCGCATCAATTGCTTTTTTATTTATATTTGCTTTTTGAATTGCTTGATGTATGACGGGTACAATATTCTGTAAATGTGCACGGGATGCCAATTCCGGAACTACACCTCCATAATTTTGGTGTATTTTTTGTGTGGATACCACATTGGAAAGTATTTTTTTTCCTTGAATTATGGCAGCTGAAGTATCATCACATGACGATTCTATTCCTAAAATAATGGGTGTTTTCATTTATGGCAAAGTTACTAATTAAAAAAATATTTTTTAAGTCATTCAAAGCAATCTCCTACACATTATGTATTTTGTTTTTTATACTGTTATCTTTTCTATTAATTATCAATTTACCCTATGTGAAAGATAAAATAGCAAAAGAGGCTTTAGTATATTTAAATAAAGAATTTAAAACGAAAATTTCTTCTGAAAATATAGAAGTAGATTATTTTGGAAATTTGATACTTCACAATGTCGTAATAAAGGATCATCATGATAATGAATTAGTTACCGTTAAAGAATTAAAAGGGTATGTAAATACAATTTCTTTAGTTGAAAATTTAGTAATAAAAGGAATTGATGATATAAAAATTGATCAATTGCGTTTTAACGATCCAATAATTAGGGTTATCACATATAAAAATGAAACTCGTGATAATTTTTCAATATTTATTGATAATTTCAAGTCTGATAAATCTTCTAAGAAAAAAGATTTTAAATTAAAAGGTAGAGTAGATATTATAGGAGGTAAATTTTCAATCGTTAATCAGAATTTACCTGTTGAAGACCAGGTTTGGCTGGATACTTCTGAGTTAAATTTAAAAATTTCTTCAGTTGATATTTTTAATTCGGATGTAAAGGTACAAGTTCAACAATTTAATTTTAAAGCTAAGAGACATAAAGAAAATTATACAATTCGTCAATTTTCTGCTTTAGTACATTATTCTGAGACTGAATTATCATTTAGCAATTTAATACTTGAAACGGATTCATCTTTACTTTTGGGTTCTTTATTCTTTAATTATACAAAAGAAAATGGAATGAACAATTTTGAAGATCAAGTTATCTGGAATATGGATCTGAAGACAGCAAGTAAAATTTCGGGTAAAGATATTCGCTATTTCGTAAAAGATTGGGACTCCAATTCTTTATTATATATGTCATCCAAAGTTAATGGAACTCTTAATAATTTAACTTTAACCAATCCAATTTTATCGGTTGATAAAACCTTTTATTCATCTCCGAATTTACTTTTAAAAAATTTGGTTACGACAGATGCTTCTCGATCTTTTTTAATTAAAATAAAAGAAACTCACCTTCAAACTTCATACACATCTTTGAAATCTTGGCTTCCTAAATTTATCAAAGTAAAAATTCCTGAAATTGTTTCTGAATTTGGTGTAATGAATTATAACGGATCTTTTTCCATTGATAAAAAAGATCTTACTTTACATGGAAATATGATAAGTTCATTGGGGGAGCTTTTTGCAGATGCACAATTATTTGACTATACTTCTAAAAATCCGAAATATAAAGGAAAAATTGAAACCTATCATTTAAATTTAGCTCCATTTATTAAATCAACTACAGTTGGACCTATCACGGCAAACATTCAGTTTGACGGAAGTGGATTTGATTTAGATCAAATGAATACCCAATTTGATTTAAGTATCAACAGTCTTGATATTAATGGTAAATCTATAAGTAGTATTTCAGCTGTTGGTAATCTAAGAGATAAAGTTTTTGAAGGTAAAATTAATACTAATGATTCACTGGCTCATTTTAACTTTGACGGAAAAGTAAATTTCTCGAAAAAAAATATAAAAACTACTTTCGACGCAAATATTCAATCATTAAATTTAGGATATTTTGCTTCTCAAGTTAATAAAAATAAATCGTTTAAGGGAATAGTTAAAGCCGATATTGAATTTAGTTCTATTGATGATTTAATAGGACAAATTAATATCAATTCAATAGTGCTCGATGATAATGGTAAACAAACAAATTATAACGATATTCAAATAAAAACTAGTTTTGAAGATGGAAATAGAAACTTAGATATATTTTCGCCAAACATGATTACTGCTAATATCTATGGAAAATATAAATTAGAAGACATTCCGGACATGTTAAAAAAAGGAATTGGTAATCTAGTTTCTAATTTCAAAACTAAAAAACGTTTTGATAATCAAGAATTTTCTTTTATACTGGATATTCAAAAAGATTTATTTGATTTATTAATGATGGATGTTAATTTATCTCCAGGAACTACTATAACGGGTAGATATATTGGAAATGGTAACAAGTTGCAAGCGCAGATGATTTCGGAATACATTTATTATAAAAATATTAAGATTACAAATCCGAATATCTTTCTAAATACAGAAGATTCTTTAAAACAATTTATGGGATCTTTATCAACATTGCGTATTAATAATACAGTAATTGACCGAATAAATTTTACAGGATTTAATAGAAATGATTCTTTATATGCATCCACTAATTTTTATTATGGAAAATATAAAGAAAAACAAACAAATTTTGATTTAAATTTATATCAAACTCAAATAGGAAATGATTTAATAATAGGATTTAAACCGTCCAATATTAATCTAGCACAAGCTAAATGGAAACTAAATCCCAATTTTAAATCCGATGAGGCAATAGCAAAATATAATTTATTAACTAATAAATTAACCTTACAAAAAATTGAGTTAACTTCCGAAAATTCTGAAATATTGTTATCTGGCGATTATATCACTAATAATGATTATAATTTTGATTTAAATTTAAAAGATGTTAATTTAGAAAAGATATTGCCACATAGTTTGCTTAAAGATATGTCTTTTGAAGGGATTGCAAATGGTTCGGCCAAAATTCTCAAAAATTCGAAAGAACTTAAGCCATTGGTTGATCTTTATGTTGATAAATTAAAGTTTAATGGACAAACCTTAGGAAATCTTGCTATGAGGGCTATTTATGATGCGAAAACTAATCGATATTTGTTACAAAGCAAATTAGAAGATTCAGGCGAAGATCGTTTCTTAGCTCAAGGATATATTCTCAACCAAAATGGCAAACCGTCACAATTAAAAATTGACCTGAATGCTAATAAAATGAATATAGCTCCTATAGGTACATTTTTACAAAGTATTTTTTCAAACTTTAGGGGAACAGCGTCAGGAAATGTGCAAATTACCGGTGATGTGTCAGATCTAAAATATCAAGGAATGTTAACTATGTCTAAAGTAGGATTTATGGTTAATTTTTTAGGTGTTGATTATCAATTAACTAAGGATCAGGATTTGCAAATTTCTGATGGAGTATTTTTATTTGATAATATTGAATTAATGGATACTCAAAGAAAAACCAAAGGATTAGTCTTTGGGCCTTTAATGACCAAGAATTTTTCTGAATGGGGAATGAACCTTGATTTTACCTCAGAAAAGCTTTTAGTTCTTAATACAACTATGAAAGAAAACGATTTGTTTTACGGAACTATTTTTGCCTCGGGGAATTTTTCTATCACAGGAACTACTGATAAAGGTATTGACATCTCAGCAACCGCTATGGCTCTTGAAGGAAGTAGTTTAACCATTAATAGTAGTAGTACTACACATGCAACAGATATTCAATATATAAAGTTTATACCCGAACAACATAAGCAAGACGAAGAAATTGATTCAAAACCTCCTACGGGATTGTCGATACGTGCAGATGTTTCGGCAGATAACAAATCTGTTGTAAATCTCATTATCAGTCAAGAAACCGGAGATAAAATAGTTGTAAGAGGGGATGCTAAACATATTAAATTCGATATGTCAAAAGCCGGAGTAATTACTATGGACGGAACTTATACAATTACCGGAGATAGTAAATATTATTATAATATGTTTGTTAATAAAGATTTTACTATTATTCCAGGAAGTACAATAAGATGGGAAAATAGAGGTCCAACGGAAGCAGATTTAAATATACGTGCTTCTTATACAAGATTGGTTAGTAATATTGGAGATTATTTGGGGATATCTACAGTTCCTGCAACAAATGTAACTGTATCAGCCTTATTAACAGGATATTTATCCAAACCTAGCTTAGCATTTGATATACAAGCCGAAGCCTCTTCTTCTGTTAAAGATCAACTTAATACTAAGTTGAATAATAATGAAGGAGAAAAATATAATCAAGTAGCCGGTATTGTAGTTTTTGGAAGCTTTTTATCTGACAAAATGGGAGGAAGTAGTTATGCTTCATCGGCTTATGATGTAGTGCTTAAACAGCTAACTTCAGCTATAAATAATATAAGCGGTGTATTTTCATTGGATGCCAATTTTAATGCTGGGTCTAGAGTAGATAGAACCAGTGATAGAATATCCCTAGATCCGACCTTTAAACTGAATCAAAGATTATCCATTGTTGGATCTGTTAATATGCCTTTAGAGCAAAAAAGTGCTGCTGATGTTTGGACGTATGGAGCAAAAATTAATTACGATATATCAAAAAATAATGATAAATCATTAATAATTAATAGTTTCTCAAAACCGTCCACCTTTGGATTAGAAACATCTATTATATC
>NZ_JAMBJZ010000092.1:0-7482 GCF_025291155.1 Apibacter sp. | reverse complement strand
ATAAGTAGTCTATATTTTCTGCTGCTTTGCAAAAAAACTTATAAGATGAATCTCCGAGTCCAAAGACGCAATACTGTAATTGAGAAAAATCGAAATTTTGAATATTTTTTAAATTTTTGTAAAATTTTAGGGCTTCATTGGGAATTTCTCCTTCACCATAAGTAGAAGTAATAAACAGTAATATTTTACATCTATTTAAGATGGATATATCTGTAAATTTACCAACCGAATAGTGTTGTACATTAAATCCATCAATAAATAGCCAATGCCTCATTCAAATTTTCGGCTAATTTTCTTACATTTCCTGTTTCTGTTGCAGAAAGAATAAGTATTTCTAAACCTTCAAAAAAATAAAGATTGTTTTTATGTTTAGAATTCTTTTTAGTTTTCCATAATATAAAATAAGAAACAACATAGAGCAATTAAGAAAGTGAGTAAGTTATATATCATAAATTTAAATTTATACTTATAAAACTAGAATACTAATTACTCAATAATTAGTAAAAAAATAGAAATAATTTTAATTTTATATCATGTTAAAATTTAATCAAATAGATTATTTAATTATAAATCGCCTTATAGAAAATGAATATTCTTGTGAAATGCATAAACAAGATCATTATGAACTTATCTATATAGAAAGGGGAAAAGGTAAACATTTTTATAATGATTCGATTATTGAATATTCTGATGGTGATTTATTTGTACTTTCACCCAATGATAGACATTATTTTAAGGTAGATCATGAGACCAGCTTTTTTTACGTAAAATTTACCCAAGAGTATTTTGATTTACATAAAGACTTATATATAAATAAAGAAAATAGAGCCATCTCATTTATTGAATTACTTAATTTAGAATGGTTGAAGCAAGAAAAAGTCTCTTTTCAATATCCCTGTGATGTTCTATTAAAAACAACGATGAATAACTTATTTTTATATTCAACGGAAAGAAAGGTTGAGCAATCCATTTTTGTTTATTACCAAATCATTTCTGTTTTAGGTATGATTGAAGAATATCTAATAAATAGAAATCTCATTCTATCCGACAATACAATACCTATAAAAAATAGAATTTCAATATATATTCAACAAAATATTTTTTGTAAAGAAAAGTTATCCATATCAGCAATATCCTATTATTTTAATATATCTCCCAACTATTTTAGCAGTTTTTTTAAAGAGAAATTTGAAGTAAATTATAAAACATATGTTAATATGTATTTGATAAAGATGATAAAGAAAAAACTTAAAAATAAAGATATTAAATTAAAAGAAATAGCTCAAGAGTTTGGCTTTACTGATACGAGTCATTTAGCTAAATTTCTAAAAAAAAATAATGTAAATTAATATTTATAAGAGTAAGAAATAAAAATTCCGATAATTAATTATCGGAATTTTTTATAAGGGAGAATTTATTAATCTAAAAATTCTTTAATTTTTTGAATTTTATTTTTGGCTTGTGCGAGTTTATTTTTAAATTCTTCTTTAGATGATAAAGAATCTTGTACAGAGAAATAAAATTTAATTTTTGGTTCTGTACCCGAAGGTCTACAAGCTAACTTCGTACCTTTATCAGTGTAAAATATTAGTACATTTGATTTTGGTATATTAATGGGTGTTTTTTCACCGGTTTCTAAATTTAAAGAAGTAGAAGATTGATAATCATCTAGTTTTACAATTTTTTGACCGATCAATTCTTTAGGAGGATTTACTCTGAATTCTTCCATCATCTTAGCAATTTGTTCGGCACCGTCTTTACCTTTTTTAACTATAGAAACTAATTCTTCATAATAATAACCAACTTTTGTATAAACTTCAAGAAGTTTATCGAATAAAGTTTTACCTTCATTTTTAGCTTCTTGAGCTGCTTCACAAGCTACTAAAATAGAAGAAATAGAATCTTTATCACGAACGTAGTCACTAGGCATGAAACCAAAGCTTTCTTCACCGCCGCAAATAAATTTTTCCTTTCCTTCTGCCTTTCTAATTAAGTCCGCTATCCATTTAAAGCCGGTTAATCCCACTCTACATTTTACTCCGTAATACTCAGCTAATGGGAAAAATATATCAGAAGTAACTATAGTCGATCCGATGAATTGTTTTCCGTCGATTTTTCCACTATCTTTCCATTTTCCAAGAATATAATCGGTAATAACTGTATTGGTTTGATTACCGTTTAAAAGAACCAATTTACCATCTAAATCTCTTACGGCTACACCTAATCTGTCTGCATCAGGGTCTGTACCAAAAACAATATCAGCATTTTGCTCTTCGGCATATTTTAAAGCTAAAGAAAGAGCTTCCGGTTCTTCCGGATTTGGTGATTTTACAGTAGGAAAATCTCCATCAGGAATTTTTTGTTCCGGTACTATGAATACATTTTCAAAACCGGCTTTTTCTAATGCATCAGGAAGAATTTTTATAGAAGTTCCATGTAAAGAAGTATATACAATTTTTAAATCCTTTTTACCTTTACAATAAGAAGTATTTTCAACAGCAGCATTGATAAATTTCTGATCTTCCTCTGTTCCTAAATAAGTTATTTTCGTATCATCACCATTGAATTTAATATCAGCAAAATCAACCGAGCGAACTTCTTTTATAATTGCCGTATCATGAGGAGGAACAATTTGAGCTCCATCATTCCAATAAACCTTATATCCGTTATATTCAGGAGGATTGTGAGAAGCAGTCAATACGATACCCGCATCACATTTTAGATTTCTTACTGTGAAGGATAATTCTGGTGTAGGACGAAATTCTTTATATAAATATACATATATTCCATTAGCAGTAAGAACATCGGCAACCAATTTAGCAAAAGTGTTGCTATTATGTCTAACATCAAATGCTATGGCTACTGTAATTTTTTTATCCGGAAATTGCTGGTGAAGGTAATTAGCCAAACCTTGGGTGGCTTGACCGTAGGTATATTTATTTAGACGATTAGTTCCAATCCCCATAATTCCACGCATACCACCCGTACCGAATTCAAGATTTTTATAAAATGCATCGTCCAGTTCTTTTGGGTTCGAATCAATCAAATGTTGTACAGCCTTTTGAGTTTCCTCATCAAAAGGAGATTGTAACCAAGTTTTTGCAAATTCTAATGAATTCATAAATATAAATGTTAATTTTATAATTATTTAAAATTTATAACAGCTAAGTCTTTTTGTTGAATATTTTTAGCGGGATTTCCAATGACAGTTAGTTTTGTATTATCAGATATTTTTCCTTGTAATTTGCTTTTAACAGCTAATTCGGCATTAGCAACGTCTGAAAGCTCAACTTGAGCTTCAGATAATTCAAGAAACGGTGCTGTAAAATCACTGGAATCATGCGCTAATAAAGTAAGATTATTGCTTGATCCTCTAAGGTTAATTTTAGCATCATTTTTTAATTGAACATTTATATCATTTGCTATAACGGTATTAGCTATAAACTTTGTAGTATCATCAAGATTTATAGTTAATTTTGAAACTCTTAATTGAGTATTTATATCAACATGTACATTATCATGTATATCAAACTTTTCAATTTGTTTGTTGTAGAGGTAAATGTTGTAAAGATCAGGATTAGATACTTTTCGGGATTCAGAAATGGAAAGCTTTCCATTAGAATCTTCTATTTTTAGATTTTCAATTAAGTTCTTATATGACTCTATAACTATTCTAGGACTATATATATCATACAAATAAATGAGTCTGTAAGAACCATGTGCGGAAATTTCTTTAATTTGGCTGATTTTTATTTCTTTATTGATTATTTCTCCTTCACCCTTAATAGAACGAGAGCAAGAAATAATCAGAAAAGATATGGTAGATAAAATGCTGTAACGAAAAAAATTTTTCATATTAATCTATATTTAAGTATTTAGAGATTGTATAATCGTCCTTTTTTCTACGCTTCAATTGAACAATTAGTTCCCCTAAAAATCCGGCAATAAATAATAATGTTCCCAAAATCATCATGGTCAAAGCTATGTAAAATAATGGATCATTCGTTATCAGTTGAGCTGGTATTTTTTTCCATACTTTTATCAATTTGCTTATTCCAAGCCAAGCTGAAGAAAAAAATCCTATAATAAACATTAAGGTACCGATAAATCCAAAAAAGTGCATAGGTCTTGTTCCAAACGTTGACATAAACCATACTGTAATTAAATCAAGAAAACCGCGAACAAATCGATTAGGACCGAATTTCGATTTCCCATATAATCGGGCTTGGTGAGGAACTTCTTTTTCAGTTATTTTAGTAAATCCTTCATTTTTAGCTAAAACGGGTATATAACGATGCATATCTCCGTGGACATCGATAGCTTTGGCTACCTCTTTTCTATATGCTTTCAGTCCATTATTAAAATCATGTAATTTTACTCCTGAAGTAATTTGGGCAGCTTTATTAAACAGTTTGGAAGGAAGATTTTTTGTTAATACATTGTCATATCTTTTTTTCTTCCATCCCGAAACTAAGTCGAATCCATCATCAACAATCATTTTTCTAAGTGCGGGAATTTCTTCTGGAAAATCTTGCAAATCTGCATCCATAGTAATTATGACCTCACCTTTTACAACTTTAAAGGCTGCATTTAGTGCTTGAGATTTTCCATAGTTCTTAGCAAATTTAATACCTTTTACTTCCGGGTATAATCGACTAAATTCTGAAATAATTTTCCAAGATAAATCAGTACTTCCATCATCAACAAATACGATTTCATAAGTATAACCTTCTTTTTCACATACGGTTTGAATGCGATTCAATAATTCTTGTAAAGATTCTGCCTCATTGAGCAGGGGAATGACGATGGAAAGTTGCATTAGGTAATCTCGTTCTAAAAAATATTGACAAAAGTAAGGATATTATAAAGTAAAAAAAGAAAAGTGCACTTAAAAATACGCATGAATTTTTAAAAGTAAAAAAAGGTTCATTCATTGCCATTCTCAATTTCAGAATAGACACGTATTCATTGTACTTTGATGTAATTTCCTCCGATGGATTTTGAATAGTAGCATACTCGGCATTAAGATTTTCCATAAGCTTACTCATACCCTGATTGTATAATAAGTGTTGCGCATGTAAATCTATATAACTGAAAAAAATTGCTATGAAAATATATGACAATGTTCCTCCTAAAGCTAGCGTTGTAAATGAATAACTCAAACATTTTAAAAAAGGTAATTTTGTTTGATTAGTTAGTTTATATAATAAAATCAATGCTGTTAAAGTATATAAACCTGGAAGAACAAAAAAATTTATCTTTATACTTATCATATAATAATCCTCTCCCAAATATAAGAGATAAACAGCAAAAAATATTATAATGGTTATTGCTGCCAATAATAATCCGTAATGTGTAGGTTTATTTTTCATATCGATATGAAAGCAAATTTAAACTTTTTTGCTATAATCGAAAAATATAGTTAATATTTACTTATAAAATAGGCTAGGTTTGTTTCAGAACGAAAAGAATACACCTATTTACATTCTCCAAATAACTATTTTAAAAATGTAAAAGGTGTATCTAAAATAATAAAATGTTTGAAATGAAAATTTTTACTTCAGCAAGGGAAGATATTTTTCATGGATATAAGTATCGATCCAAGAATAAAAATTGGTCAATTCTTTTTCATTAATTTTATCTTTATTTCTCCATTCATTTAAAATTAATTCACATCTTTGAATAATTTCATTTTCAATAGAAATTAGTTTCGGTTTAATTACCAAAAGAGTAGGGACATGTATGTAGTCTGATCCTTCTCCTTTTTGTATAGGAAATAATTTCTTTTTTATAGCACTTGCCCATTCGTCCATAGGGGTAACCTGTTTTGAATCGGAGGTCAATACTTTAGGAAAGGTTTTATTAGAGTTTAGCCATAAGGGAATGGTTACAGATCCTAAAGAGGTTCCTAAAATTGTCCATGAAGTAGTTAGCGAAGGAGATTCCGTGGGTTTCACTCCTTGTATGGTAACCACGGATGCGGTAAAATAGCGAGGAATAAAGTCTCTGAACGCGGAAAATTGTTCATCATACTTATTCAAGTCAATTTTTGTCAATCCATGAACTAAACTCCTTGAAACATCTTGTAAAAAGAATTTTGGAGTAAGCGAATTGGTTAGTGAAGCAGAATATAATAATTCTTGTGCTTGTAAATATCTACTATATCCTTTACCATCTTCGGGTTTTCCCGAAAAAGAATAATTAGTTCGTATAATATACCCGAAGGGAGCAATATCAGGATTATTGGCATCATATTTTACAAATTCCAGATTTCCGGTTTCGTAATAGGCTGCACCACCATGAGCATCTATTACTCCGAAATTAGAACTTAGACGTAAAGGTTTGGAAAGTGAATTGAGTAGTTTTTCAAAATCTTCCAGCGTAGAGCAACTTTCCAATGCAAGTCTCATGATCTCACCATCTCGTCGTTGATTTTCCTTTATTTCCGGATAATTTATATTATAGCTGTCAGAATTCATAATGGCAAATCCGGCACTGTTATGACCGTTCAAAATATTTTTATTTTCTAGGTCATTTGGATTGGTCATTCCTATAAAAGAATATTTTCCAGAAGTTGAATATACTAATCGACTATGCAAAGTGTTCGTATCTCTATTCTTATATAGTATAGGTCTACCGTCCGGAGTAGCTTTACCGGATACTACGGCGGTAGTACAACTATATCCTATGCTGATTGAAAAAAGTAAAATTGTGATGAGATAAGTTTTTTTCATAAGTATAATTTATTTTATTAAATCTTCAATCCTTTGTATAAGCTCTTCTTCGTCAATCAATCCTACTTTTTCCCATTGTGCTTTTTGATCTTTATAGGCAATTAGCTTAGGAAAACCATCTTGTATAAACGCTTTAGATAAATTTCTGTTTTCATCACTATTGATCTTAATTAATTCTATTTTATTTTTATATTTTTCAGCTAACTTTTTAAACATAGGTGCCATTTTTAAACAAGGCCCGCACCAAGGTGCATAAAAATCAATGAGCACAATACGATGAGAAGAAATTATTTTATTAAAATCTTCATTAGATATTTTATCAGCAGATTCTCCGACAACAGGAAGATTTTCTTTTTTCCAAGCGTTTATTCCTCCTTTGAGATCATATAAATGAGTAAATCCAAGATTTTTTAGAGAATCAACTGTTGAAGCAGACCGCACACCAGATCTACAATAAATCATATAGGTTTTTGAAGGATCCAATTTTCTGATTTTATCTTTGAAAGTTGCATTTCTGTAATCTAAATCCACTGCATTTTTAATATGTCCGGTTTCAAATTCTTCTGGTGTGCGAACGTCTAAAATCACAACATTAGAATTATTTAGCTTTTGAAAGAAATCTTTGGGCTCCAATACCGTGTTTACCTGTCCGGACAAATAGAGTCCGAATAGTATTTTAAAGGTTAAAATTATTTTTTTCATGGTTTATTATAAATTAAAATTTAATCGGGTAAATACATATCGACCA
>NZ_JAMBJZ010000091.1:0-7814 GCF_025291155.1 Apibacter sp. | reverse complement strand
ATGGAAGACCCCGGGCCCACGAGTATTTCATTAAATTATTTCCCATTACTACATTTTTGTCTACTCTTAATTTTGCATCATTTTAAGAGAATTGATATCTTTAAAATTGTTATTAAAATTTTACAAGACTGGGTTAGCTATGTTTTTACATATAAAAATTTGATCAAAAAATATTTTCAATTTATTAGTAAAACATGGGCTAACATACATATTATATTTAAAAATCCGTTAAACATATTATTTGATTTAAGATAAAATTTAGATACCTAAATGAGTAAATTATTAAATAAATTATATTTTTTATATCTTACAGCACTATTTATTATTTTCTTTATCAGTTGTGAAAAAGACGATTACTTTCCTAAACCGGAAGGTCAAGTAAGATTAGAATATCCTATGCCAAAATATATTCTTTTTAAGAAGGATGATTGTCCCTATCAATTTCAATATTCTGACTTAGCAAGGGTAATAGACAAACAAAAAAATTGTTGGTATAATTTCACTTATCCAACTATGAAAGCTACCCTATATTTAACCTATTCAAATGTTAATAACGGCAATTTGAATTCATTGCTAAAAGAGACACAGAGGCTTGTATATGAGCATACAATAAAAGCCAATTCTATAAAAGCTAAAACGTTTTCTTATCCTGAAAAAAAAATATTTGGAAATCTATACCGATTAGGAGGCGAAACTGCCTCAAATATTCAATTTTATGTTACAGACAGTGTTAAACATTTTCTTTCGGGTACACTTTATTTTAAAGTTCAACCTCGACCGGATTCATTACAACCTGCTGTTGAATATATTGAAAGAGATATAATTAAAATGATTGAAACAACTACCTGGAAATAAACTTAATTTTTTTATATTAAAATGTTAGAAATAGGAATTCTTTTATTATTAACTCTTTTAAATGCCTTTTTCGCTGTATCAGAAATTGCCTTAGTATCTGTTAAAAGGCAAAAGATTGAAAATAAAGTTAAAAAAGGTAATAAAAAGGCACAAATAGTACTAAATCTCTTAGAAAAACCAGAAGACTTTTTATCTTCCATTCAAGTAGGTATTACATTAATCGGAATTATTTCCGGTGCCTATGGGGGAGCTACTTTAGTGAAATATGTTGAACCGTTTTTCGAACATTTCTCATTGACACAATCTCATGCTAATGAGCTTTCATATATGGTTATTATTGCATTAATTACCTTTGTATCTATTGTTTTAGGGGAACTTATTCCTAAAACATTCGGCATGAGAAATCCGGAAAAGATTGCATTATTCGTAGCTCCGATTATCAAAGTTTTTTCAGTGGCTTTGTATCCATTTGTTAAAATACTATCATTTTCAACACATTTATTTAATAAGATATTGAAAATTTCTAATGTAGAAGGGGAAAAAATATCTGAAGACGAACTCATATATATGCTTAAAACAGCTAGTTTGCAAGGTGTTTTAGAAAAAGAGGAAAGTGAGTTACATCAAAATGTTTTTGCTTTTTCAGAGCAAAAAGCTAAAAGTTTAATGACGTATCGTAAAAGGGTTGAATGGATAAATTTAAAAGACAGCTTTGGGGAAATCGAGAAACAGATTAAAGAAAGCAATTTTACAAAATTTCCTGTTTGTGACGGAGATTTAGATGAAGCCAACGCTTATTTAGCTATTAAAGAATTTTATGAAAATATAAATTCTCCCAATTTTGATATTAAGTCAATTCTTAAAACACCAATATTCATCCACGAAAACATGCATTCCGTTGATATTTTACAAGAATTTCGAAAGAATAAGCAACATATGGGGTTTGTAGTTGATGAATATGGTACTTTTCAAGGTATAATTACCTTACAGGATCTTATTGAAGGTATTGTCGGTGATATGCCTGAAAGCGACGAGGAAGAGACTGAAATTGTGGAACGTGAAGATGGATCTTATTTAGTTAATGGAAATATTGGAATTAGAGATTTAAATTCATTCTTCGATGATGTAATTATTGATTTAGATGACGACGAATATGTTACATTAGCCGGATTTATAATTTATCATATGGAATATATTCCGGAAGTGGCTGAAAAATTTAACTACAATGGATTTTCTTTTGAAATAGTAGACAAGGATGCCTATAGGATAGATAAGGTATTAATGGAAAAATTAAAGCCTATCGATGAGGTTGATAACATCTTAAATGAAGATGAAACTAAAGACTAATAAAATTCTAAAATGGTTTATCTTATTTATAGCATATTTTTTATCGTATTTATTTTAATATCATTAAAACTTTATATATTTTTATTGAAAACAATAGATATTATGAAGTTTATGTTTTACATTATTCTGTATATCATTGGTATTTTATTATTTTTCCAAATTGCTGAAAAATTTGTTAAGTATTTTTATGATCCAATTCCCGATATTTATTTAAATTTTATGTTCCTTACTTACCTTTTTTCTACTATGATAGGATTTATATGTATTACTATCATTACAATAAAAAAATTGAAAAAAAAATGATTAATTATTTGTATTAACTACTTTAACATAGTAATTTTCATCAACATATAAATATTTATTATCTACATTAATTTTTTTAGATTTCCAATTTTCAGAAGGTTTAATTTTCCCAATAGAAGTATTTATTTCCATTGAAAAATCTTGAACAACATTTGACCATTTATAATATAATAAATTGTCTTTTATATAATAAGACAGCTCAGGTATTTTAATCGTTCTAAGGTATTGATCAAAAATTTTTGAAAAATCGATTCCTGCTTTTCTTGATATGTAATCCTCAATTTGCTTTGTTGTAACTGTTTGATGATAATATTCTTTATTTAAACCTCTCATAATATCTCTAAATAACTGATCATTATCTATAATTTGCCTTAGGGTATGTATCATATTCGCTCCCTTATCATACATATCTTGGCTTCCTTTTTTATGTATTTGGTAAGTAGCAATAATTGGTATGTCGTTAATTACATTTTTTCTTTGACCAATAATATATTTATTTGCCATTTGTTTCCCGAAATAATATTCTATAAATAAAGTTTCCGAATAGGTTGTAAATGCTTCATGTATCCACATATCTGCTATATCTGCATTAGATATATTATTACCAAACCATTCATGCCCTGATTCATGTATTATAATAAAATCCCATTTTAAACCTATTCCTGTACCGCTTCTATCCTCTCCTAAATAACCATTCCTATATCTATTACCATATGCGATCGCACTTTGATGTTCCATACCTAAATAGGGAGACTCTACCAGCTTATATCCGTCTTCATAAAAAGGATAAGGACCGAACCAGTATTCAAATGCTTCAAGCATTTTCTTTACTTGTATAAATTGTTGTTTAGCTTTATTTAAATTATACGGTTTTACCCAATAACTCAATTCTAAAATCCCTTTTTCTCCTTTATATTCATCACTGAAATTAACATATTCTCCAATGTAGGGAACTATATTGTAATTATTTATCGGATTTATAACCTGCCATTTAAAATAGTTTTTATCCAATTCTTTCCAATATTTTATTAATTTACCATTTCCTATTCCTTTTAAATCATCGTCTGTAATAATAGTCAACGTCATCCCCTCATCAGGCTCGTCTCCAAGATAATCTTTACACGGATACCATATACTAGCACCTATACCTTCACAGGCAACACTCATCCAATCTTTACCACTCCTATCTTTAGTAAAAATCCAACCTCCATCCCAAGGTGCATTCTTGGCTATAATTGGTTTTCCGCTAAAATAAATGGTAAGTTCATTATTTATATTATCTTCATTATTTAAAACGCTTATATCTAGATAATAGAAATTTCCTTGCTTATTAAATGTAACAACTCTATTTTTTACAGAAAATATACTGTCGATTTTCATAGGCTCTTTCAAATCTATTTGTATGATCTTCGATCCTTTATTTTGGAATTTTATTGTATTCGATCCTTTAATATATTTATTTTTAAAATCAGGTTCAATTATAAGATCATAATGCTTTACGTCCCATTTTTTTCTATATTCTGTATTACTTCCTAATAATGAATCTTCTAAATTTGAGTAATATTTATCTTGAGCAACAAAAATTGCTGGAAGTAGGATTAATATTAAATAATTAAGTTTGATTTTCATAGTTTAAAATTAAATTCCTAATAATATACAAGATAAATAATATTTAATAAATTTACCTATAAAAATTTAAAATTAAATTAATAAATTTATAATGATTGTGGTTACTGTTATCGAATATATTCAGGACCAAAAATGAGGAAAATATGGCTATCGACTTTATTTATTACTTTCCAAACTAGTTGTAAAATATCTATTTTCTATCCTCTAAAATTAGATTTGCGTTAATTATGCGCTTAATTCAAAAAAAGTTATAAACCAAAAGATTTATGGATTAGTGACAATAAAGTACTTTAATACTGATCAAATCTTTTTCGACTTCATTGTATTCCTTTTTATTCAAAATATACTTCATAGCTTCAATAACAGGGGGATTTTTGACTAATATCTTGATTTATCAATGATTCCACCATAATAATGTCATTGACAGAATTGTATCCGGAATCGAATAATGGGCGCATTGTAATTTCTAGATATGTTCCATTTAAGGTTTTAGGTCTATTTACTTTCTTTCTAAATTGAGATTCTTGAGGGTATCTTTTCTTAAATGCAGAGCCGTAGAATTTTCATTGAACAAAGCAATCTCGATCAAGATTTTTCTTATTTGAAGTTTTCCAGTCTTTTTGAGCTTATCTATAATCTATATTTCAGAGTATGAACACCCGAATTTTGTTTCTTTTGTCATAGTAATTACATTGCTGCTTGCATTGTGGTTTTGTAACTACAAGTTTGATATTTAATAAAAAAAGCTACAAACCCTTTGTAGGATAGGTTTATAGCTTAGTGACCGCGGAAGGAGTCGAACCCTCAACCTTCAGAGCCGTAATCTGACGCTCTATCCAATTGAGCTACGCGGCCATTTAATTTGCGTGCAAAAGTAGTATATTTTTTCTTTCTTTTAAAATTTTTTTATTTATTTAACTAATATTTTTCATTACCATTATTTTCTTAGCAATATTTTTTTCAGAATTCTTGATAATGGAGTTTCTAAATATTTATAACTATATAGGGAAAACATACATGCCAAAAAAGCTATTATTAAGGGAACTAAAAGTACTTCTCTTCCTAAATATTTAAATATACATTTTATAGTAGCAACTCCTATATGGTAATGAATTAAATATAATGAATAAGAGGCTATACCTAATTTACAAAACCATTTGTTATTTAAAAAAGAGAGGTATTTGGGAAAATAAATAAAAACTAAAAAAATACATAGAATCAAAAAATAAATAAATAATAACTTTATTTCCCGTCCCCATAATGTTAGAATAATAATTATAAATGACATTATGAATATATTTTTATAATCTCTTTTGTTAAGATATAATTTATGTAAAAATAGACCTATAAGAAACCATAAACATTCGTGAAAAAATGCAAAAGACCTGCTAATTAATTTAAAATATTTTATTTTTTCGAGAGTAATATAATTTTGTAATATGCTATGTCCCATTTTACTGGAAAATAGAATAAATATCGGTATGCCAATGATACAAATCAGCGTATAATTTCTTATCACTTTTTTGGGTGATAAGAAATACAAAAATCCTATTATTATATAAAAATTTACTTCTACCCATAAACTCCAATAGGAATTATCAATGTAATAATATTTAATATATCCTACAAACACGTCTATAACATGGGGGTCTATAAAAGTATTGGCTATAATATAATTAACCGGGTCTTTTGAATATCCATATCCTGATCCTGTATAAACAAATTTAAAAAATAGAAAAGTCAACGTAGAACAAACAAACATTCCTGGAGCTAACCGAATATATCTTTTTATTAAAAATTGTTTATAATTTTGAGAGTTTTTGAGAGAAATTGAAATAACAAATCCTGAGATAATGAAAAAAAATTGTACACCTAAATATCCATGTATTGCCAAATATTTTACTATATTATTATTTGAAAAATTATAATAATGTCCTAGCATAACCATACCTATAGCTAAAACTCTGAATCCATCTAAGACAGGAACTCTGGATTTCTCCATATTATATTAAAATTATGGTAAGTTTTTCTTTTATCTTATTAATTCAAATATTTCTTCCGGTTTGTCAATTATATATTCGGCTCCATTTTCTATTAACTCTTTCTTAGACCTGAAGCCCCATGATACTCCTATACCCTTTACTCCTGCATTTTTTGAGGTTTGCATATCTATTCCTGTATCGCCTATATATAGAATTTCATTCTTATCCTTAATTTCTGTTTCATTCATTATATCATATACAATTTGCGGGTTTGGCTTAATTGGTACTTCTGTTCTTTGACCTAATACAGAAGAAAAATTGATTTCACTAAAATATTGACTTACTAACATTTGAGTTCCTTCAATAAATTTATTTGATGCAACAGCTAACTTTATATTCATGGAATATAATGTTTTTAACATATCTATAACTCCTGTATAAGGCGCTGTTTTGCACATGGAATGAATTTTATAATATTCAATAAATTCTTTTCTTAGTTTTTCAACTATATCAGGGTTTATACTTATATCTACCGGGAGTGCTCTTTCTATTACTTTGCTCATTCCATTACCCACAAAATATTTGTAAGAGTCAACAGGATGTATAGGAAAATTATTTTTTTGCAATATGTAATTGCATGAATCAGCCAAATCATTTATCGTATTAAGCAATGTTCCATCTAAATCAAAAATAGCTAACTTTATCATAATTTTAATTATTTTTATTGACAAATATAGTTCTTAACAAATAGTTAACATCATTTGTGAAGCTCCAATTTTCAATATAATCTTTATTTATCTTAACTTTATCTTTCCAAATTATGTTATCATTATATAATTTCGGATCTTTTACTTTTGAAAGAATTTCTTCTTCATTTCTATATTTTAATTGTGCCGGACCAGTAATTCCTGGCTTTACTGAAAGAATAATTCTATCTTCTCCTTCTAATTTATCTGCATATCCGAAAACATCCGGTCTGGGACCAACCCAGGACATATCGCCTTTTAATATATTAAATATTTGTGGTATTTCATCCAATTTGTATCTTCTCAAGAATTTGCCCAGTTTAGTTATTCGCATTTCTCCTGTAGTAATTGAAGAACTATATTCTCCTTTCATTGTTCTAAACTTATACAAATTGAAAGCTTTACCATTTTTTCCTACTCTTTCTTGAATAAAAAACCCGGACATCCCAATATCGATTGTGACGAAGATAAAAATAAATAGGATGGGAAATATAAATATAATTAGACATAAAATCGCTAATAAATAATCTAATATGATTTTACTATTTTTCATAATGATAATTACAAAAATATAAAAGAAAAAGGATTTCCAAGGAAATCCTTTTTATACATAGCATCTATTAATATATTAAATAATAATTTATTCAGCCATTTTTATATCACTTTCTCACCGTGTTGTGACAAATCTAAACCTAATTCTTCTTTTTCAGGATCTACTCTTAAAGGAACGATTTTATTAACTAAAAATAATATTAATAAAGTTCCAAAAAATACAAATAAGGAAACCACAATCATGGCAATAAAATGATGGATAAATAGGGCGCTTTCTCCAAAAAACAATCCGTTACTAGGCACATCACTATTTATAGATTTATCTGCAAATACTCCCGTAAGAAGCATTCCAACCATCCCTCCTACTCCATGGCATGGAAATACATCCAGCGTATCATCT
>NZ_JAMBJZ010000090.1:0-8225 GCF_025291155.1 Apibacter sp. | reverse complement strand
CTATAATTCTTTTAATTTTTGGACCGATTATGCTCTTACCCAAAACAAATTAAAGGGAGTAGGGATAGGAATGGGTATGAATTCCGTAGGAAAATCATTTTGGGATGATGTTAATACCTTTATTATTTCAGGATACACCACATTAGATATGAGTATTTTTTATAAAACTGATAACTATAAAGTTTCTCTAAAAATGAATAATATAACAGATAAAACATATTGGACGAGCAGCTATTGGGCACAACCACAAAAACCAAGACAAATCCTAGCATCGTTAAGTTATAATTTTTAATATAAATTAATATATGAAAAAAAATCTAGTACTAATAATAGGTATGGTTTTATTTATTACATCTCTATATGGACAAGAAGAATTGAATGTTGGTAAAAAATATAATCTTTACTCAAATGAACTACATGAAAATAGAGAATATTGGATATACCTTCCTGATGGATATGAATCCTATAAAGAAAAGTAACCAGTGATTTATTTACTTGATGGAGAATCTAATTTTTTTACCTTAGTTGCCGTGCAGAAGGCATTGACAAAGGGAATGTATAATTATATGCCGGAGTCCATTATAGTAGGAGTTGTAAACACGAATAGAACCAGAGATTTGACGCCCAGTAAATCTTTTCTCAAGAGAGACGGGAATATTTTTTTTGAAAACAGTGGAGGTGCGGAAAAATTTTATAATTTTTTAATTGAAGAATTAAGACCTCATGTAGACTCAACCTATAGATCCAATAATTATAATATATTGGTCGGACATTCATTTGGAGGTTTATTTGTCATAAATACATGGGTGCATCATCCATTGTCTTTTAATTCTTACGTATCCATAGATCCTAGTTTATGGTGGGATAATAGAAAAATAATTAAAGAGTCAAAAGATATTTGGAAGAAGATAGGCTATAAAGGAAAAAACTTATATATAGCTATGTCTAAAAAGGACAAACAAGGAAATAATGAACATTCCGATGCTATAAATGATTTTTGTCAAGAATTATCCAGTGAAAATTCATTGAAAAATAATTTATTAAGATTCAAATGGAAATACTATCCTGAGGAAGATCATGGAACTATAATTATGCCAGGAATTTACGATTCATTTAAATTTATTTTTCAAGGGATTACTTTACCTGTTAAGAAAATTCCTAAAAACCCGGAATTAATAGACAAATATTATAACAAACTATCATCAGAATTGAATTATACATTTGAACCTTCTGAAAACTTACTTTATAACTTGGCGGAATATGCGCTTTCAGTTGGTGAAACGGAGGGAGCATTAAAAATCATTGAACAAAATATAAAATTAGATCCTGAAAATGCGAAAATCAGAGAAATTGAAAGAAATATTCGTAAAGAATTCAAACTAAATAATTAACTAAGAAAATTTTGAAATAATTGGAATGAAAAATAACTTAATAAGTAAAAAAGCCTCAAAATCTAATTTTGAGGCTTTAATAATCCTAATAATAGGAATTATTTTTTTTTCTAGGAGGATAGTAATTAAAGATTTTTTGAAATGCATTATTAATTTGTTTTTCTTTATTATTCATATCACCCACATCAAAACCTTCTACGATACCTTCCCAAACTAAAATATTTTTTTTAGAATCAACCAAGTGAAAAGTCAATTTTCCTTCACGAGTTTCATATACGGTACTTGTAGGAGCCCAATAATACCCCCAGCCCCATGGACCATTCCAATAAGGGTCATTATAAACATTAATTACTTTTTTAGATGAAGCAAGTACATTTACTATAAGATCCCCATTAGTACTTTCGGTTAGTCCTTTATTTTCTAATTGTTGTTTCAAAGCCCTTGTAATTCGACTTTTATCTATGTCATTCATTTTTAATTTATCTATTCCTTGCTGATAAATTGTAAAAGACTTATAATTTGAAAAATCGACTGTTTTATCATAGTCATAGGAGGTAGTTAATGCACAACTTGATAGTAAAATACAAAAAGCAGCCATGACTAAAAGCTTTAATTTCATAGACATATTTATTTTAATTAATATTTTGGGTTAAAAATTGACAATCTAATATTATACCAAAATTTATAAAAATAGCAAACAATTCCAACATTATAAATTATAAATATTATACAATTAGAAAATCATATAAAATAACTAAAAATTAATTGATTAAAAACTTGTAAATTTGCGAAAAAAATTAGCTATATATAAGGCTGAAAAAAAATAATTTAACTAAATGAATAATAAGATTATTGCTATAGACTTTGATGGGACAATAGTAGAAGATAAATACCCTGAAATAGGAAAACCAATGATTTTTGCGTTTGAAACTATGAAAAGACTTCAAAATAAAGGTTTCCGTTTAATACTTTGGACCTATAGACAAGGTGAAAAATTAGACGAGGCAGTTAAATTTTGTTATGAGAATGGAATTGAATTTTATGCAGTAAACTCCAGTTTTGAAGGAGAAATATTTGATATTAAAAATCAAAGTAGGAAAATAAATGCAGATTATTTTATTGATGATCGAAATTTAGGAGGTTTTCCAGGTTGGGGAGAAGTATATGAAATTATAAAAGAAAAAATAGAATTTGGAATAGAAGGAAAACAGATATTAGCCTATTCTAAACGTAAACATAAAAATAAGAGAGGTTTTTTTTCAAGAATTTTTAACTTATGATACAATTAAAAACAAAAGATGAAATTGAATTGATGTATGAAAGTGCTCAATTAGTTTCTAAAACTTTGGGTATGTTGGCTAAAGAAGTAAAACCTGGAGTTACTACATTACACCTGGATAAATTAGCGGAAGAATATATAAGAGATAATGGGGCAATTCCCGGATTTTTAGGTCTATATGATTTTCCTAATACTCTTTGTATGTCACCCAATGAACAAGTGGTTCATGGAATACCTAATAACAAGCCACTTAAAGAAGGAGATATTATTTCTATTGACTGCGGAGCTTTAAAAAATGGTTTTTATGGAGATCAGGCCTTTACATTTGCTGTCGGGACTATTGATCCTGAAATTGATAAAATGATGCGTATAACAAGACAAAGTTTATATGCAGGTATTAAAAAATGTAAAGTTGGAAATCGAATAGGGGATGTAAGTTTTGCTATTCAATTGATTTGTGAAAATGCAGGATATGGCGTAGTACGTGAATTGGTAGGTCACGGTTTAGGAAAAGAGATGCATGAAGATCCCCAAGTTCCAAACTACGGAAGAAAAGGAAGCGGCCCAAAAATCGAAGAAGGATTAGTAATAGCCATTGAGCCGATGATTAATATGGGAACTTATAAAGTAAAATTTCATAATGACGGTTGGACTGTAACAACCAAAGATAATCTACCATCCTGCCATTTTGAACATGATGTAGCTGTAGTAGATGGAGAACCCAAATTATTGTCAACTTATAAATATATATATGAAGCATTAGGGATTTCCTCAAATGAGGAAGAAGAATTTTTATATAAATAGATAGCCGCACTAATAAATGAAGCAAATATTTAAATTTTTCTTGAATTTAATCCCTAGACCCATACTCATTAAATTCAGCTATTTTTTAGCTCCCGTATTCTCATTATTATATAGAGGAAATAAATTGGTCGATCCTATAGATGGAAAACAATATCGAAAATTTCTTCCATATGGATATGGAAATCCTAGAGAAAACGCATTATCTCCCGGAACTTTATCACTTGAAAGACACAGATTAATGTGGTTGTATCTTCAAAGGGATACGAATTTTTTTTCTGCTCGGTTGAAAGTTTTAAGCATTGCTCCTGAACAATGTTTTCTTAAACGATTCAAAGCATTAAAAAATCTGGATTATACAACGGCGGATCTTTATTCACCTATCGTAGATGTAAAAGCCGATATCCTGGATTTACCATTTAACAATTGCGAATTTGATGTGATTTTTTGTAATCATGTGTTAGAACATATTGAGGATGATTCGAAAGCTATGTCTGAGTTATATAGAGTTATGAAACCGGGAGGTTGGGGAATTTTTCAAGTTCCAATGAGATATAGTTATGAAAAAACTTATGAAGATTTTTCTATAAAAGATAGAGAAGAGAGAAAAAAACACTTTGGACAATATGATCACGTAAGATGGTACGGAATGGATTATTTTGAAAGACTTGAAAAAGTAGGTTTCAAGGTTGAAAAAGTTAAATATTATGAAGTTTTATCAGAGAAAGAAATGCAAAAATATGCTCTTTCGAATAATGAAATTCTTCCGGTCGTAAGAAAAATGGCTGAAAATTAATTAAGTTTTTAGATTAAAGTTATCCCTAAAATATGCATTCAAAAGGAAAAATAGAAAAATTAAAATTAGAATCACTAAATAGGAAATCCATAGAAGTATATAAAGAAAGTAAGAAAATTCCTGTTGTAGTATTACTTGATCAAGTACGATCCATGCACAATGTAGGATCAGTATTTAGAACTTCAGATGCCTTTTCTATTGACAAAGTTTATTTATGTGGGATAACTCCTTGTCCTCCTCATCGAGAAATACAAAAAACCGCTTTAGGAGCTACAGAAAGTGTAGAATGGGAACATCAAGGAAATATAGAAGAATTAATCATTCGCTTAAAGGAACAAGGCTACATTATAATAGGCGTAGAGCAAGTAAAAGGAAGTATAATGTTACAAGATTATTCCATAGACATGAAACAAAAATATGCATTAATTCTTGGAAATGAAGTGGAAGGAATAAGCGAGCAAATTCTTAATTTAATTGATGTTTTTGTTGAAATACCTCAATCTGGAACAAAACATTCTTTAAATGTTAGTGTTTGTGCCGGAATTGTACTTTGGGAGTGGTATCGCGCTTTAGTTACATATTAAAAAATGAAATGAAGAAAATTATTTTTTTAAAAACTCATCTTATTTTATATATTTTGTAAGGAAATGTAATTAGTTAAAATCCAAGTTGAGATGAGAAATAACAATTGAAAAATATAAATTTTTTGAATGAATATTAAATAATACTATGTAAATCTAAATAAAAAATATTTTTATGAATTGATAGTATGTTTTAAGATAAAAGTTCGGAGTTTTAATTATCCGAACTTTTTATATTATTTACTCAGGATAAGCAATTACATCTCCAGTATATATGCAAATACAAGAGGAGCTACAATTGTAGCATCACTTTCAATAATGAATTTAGGGGTATTAATGTCTAGTTTTCCCCAAGTAATTTTTTCATTAGGAACAGCTCCTGAATACGAGCCATAGCTGGTTGTTGAATCGGATATCTGACAGAAATAACTCCAGAACGGTACATCTTCCCATTCTAAATCCTGATACATCATAGGTACAACACAAATTGGGAAATCTCCTGAAATTCCTCCTGCAATTTGGAAAAATCCAACTCCTTTACCACCGGAATTATTGCGATACCATTCGGTAAGGTAAATCATATATTCTATACCTGTTTTCATGGTAGAAGCTTTTAAATTTCCCTTGATAACATTTGCTGCAAATATATTTCCCATAGTACTGTCTTCCCAGCCTGGAACCACAATCGGTAAGTTCTTTTCAGCAGCTGCTAACATCCAGCTGTTTTTCGGATCTATTTCGTAATACTGTTCCAACACTCCTGAAAGTAGCATTTGATACATATATTCATGAGGAAAATATCTTTCTCCTTTCTCATCTGCATTTTTCCATATTTTTTCAATATGTTGCTGAATTCTTCGGAAAGCCTCCTCTTCAGGAATACAAGTATCTGTAACACGATTTAAATGATTTTCCAACAATTCCCATTCTTGTTGCGGAGTAAGATCGCGATATTCTGGAATTCTCTTATAATGAGAATGAGCAACTAAATTCATAATGTCTTCTTCAAGATTAGCTCCGGTACAAGAGATAATAGACACTTTATCTTGGCGGATCATTTCTGCCAAAATTTTACCTAATTCAGCGGTGCTCATTGCACCTCCCATAGTAATCATCATTTTTCCCCCATCTTTAAGATGAGCTACATAACCTTTAGCAGCATCTACTAAGGTTGCAGAATTGAAATGTAAAAAATATTTCTCAATAAATTCCGAAATAGGTTTATTCATTGTAAATTCTAATTTTTATATATTAAATTAAACATTTTTTGTTTTTTTTTCAGGAAATGTAATTGAAAGTAATACTGAAATTATTAATACTCCCGCGACTACTCCTAACGACACAATCGATGAAATATGTAAAAATGGGGCAATCAACATTTTAATGCCTATGAAACTCAATATGATTGCTAATCCATATTTTAATTTACTGAACATATACATAAAATTAGCTAGTAAGAAATATAGAGATCTCAATCCTAAAATAGCAAATATATTAGATGTATATAAAATAAAAGGATCATTAGGAGCTACAGCAAAAATAGCCGGTATAGAATCGACTGCAAAAATTAAATCCGTGAATTCTATAATCACTAAAGCTGTAAATAAGGGAGTTGCCATTTTTATACCCTTCTTTATGGTAAAGAATTTACTTCCATCCAACTCATCGGAGACCTTAAAAAAACGTTTAACGAAACGAGCACCGAAACTTTCATTCAGATTTTTTTTATCCTCACCTTCGTCATCTTTTGAATTCCATGAATGAATCCCTGCATAAATGAGGAAGAAACCGAAAATAGTTAAAATTATATTGGGTCTGAAAAACTGCAATTGATCATAGTTAGCATGCTCTGCACTTTCTTGGTTTAATATAAAATGAAAATTACCGATTGAAAAGGGAGGAAGATAAGTCTTATTAATCATTTCAACACCTAGGAAAATGAAGACTGCTCTAAAAGCTAGGGCACCTATAATTCCCCAAAATAAAATTTTATGTTGAAATTCTTTAGGTATTTTAAAAAAACCAAAGACCATGATAAACACAAAAAGATTATCTACTGATAATGCTTTTTCAATCCAATAAGCAGATTGAAATTGAGAAAATTTCTCAAGAGCAAAGCTCGATCCGTCAGCTTGGCTAAATACAAAATATATAATTCCACTAAAAATCATGGCTAATGAAATCCAGACTACGGACCAAATAGCTGCTTCTTTATTGGAAATTACATGCGATTTTTTATTAAGAATTCCCAAATCAAGTAGAAGCATAATAATAATCGAAACCGCGAATATGGTAATTAATCCCGGATGATTAAGCATATTGTCCTGCATGTACAGCTATTTTTAAATTATTAAATTCAAAGTTAATTATTTTTATATAGAACGGCAAAAAGTAAAATCAATTTAAAATTGTCTGAATCGTGAAATATGGTAAAGCTTATAAAAGATAAAAAAGTAAATTGTATAATATTAATTAAGTATTTGTAATTTTACAAAAAAATGAGAATATCAGACTTACATACAATAGAATTAGATGGTATTGATAAAATCATTTTAAAAGCCTTAATGGAGAATTCGAAAGCTCCTGTCTCAAATATAGCTAGACAAGTGGGAGTTTCTTCTACAGCCATTCATCAAAGAATAAAAAAATTGGAGGCTGCAAAAATAATAGAAGATCCGATTACCCCGCTAAATTATAAATTATTGGGATACAAAACTACTGCCTATGTAGGAATTTTTTTGGAAAAATCTGCACAATACCAAGAAGCTATAATGAGCATGATGAAAATTCCAGAAATTATAGAAGCGCACTTCACAACTGGCAATTATGCAATTTTCATTAAAATATTATGTAAGGATAATGATCATCTTATGTCGGTATTAAGAAATGAAATACAAAATATAAAAGGTATAGAAAGAACTGAGACAATTATTTCATTAGAGCAAAGTATTTCACGCCAAATCATACCTTGAAATCAATTAAAACTTTAAGATAAATGGATATTAGAAAATATTTAGATTCAACTTACCTTAAGTTGGCATCACAAAGTGGATTGACAGAAGAGCAAACTTTTGAAGAAGTTAAAAAACTTACCAATGAAGCAATTGATAATCAATTTTATTTGGTCATGATTCGTCCCGAATATGTTAAAAAAGTAAAAGAAATGATTCATAGCGTCAATTCTGATGTGAAGGTAGGAACAGTAATTGGATTCCACGAAGGAAATTATTCAATTGATGAAAAACTTACGGAAGCTCAAAAAGCGATAGAGGATGGAGTTGATGAGCTGGATTATGTTATTAATTATGAGGCTTTTAAAAAAGGGGACATAGATTTAGTTAAGCAAGAATTTATTTCAGGAACTATGTTAGGTTTAA
>NZ_JAMBJZ010000008.1:0-42281 GCF_025291155.1 Apibacter sp. | reverse complement strand
TTATTAATGGTTCAGATGACTCAGATCCTGATGTATATGTATATCCATTTGCACCTAGTCCGGCTCCAAAATTTCCTTTTGTGGAAGGATATACAAGAATATCTTAGGAAAATGTTTTAAATTTTTTCAAGATAAATTATACTATAACTCTCAATTATAAATATAATGAAAAAATATTTGATTTTATTTAGTTTGTTACTACTGAATATTTCTGTTTTAAAAGGACAAAATTGTTATAACAAATGTTTAAACAGAAAATTAATAGATTCAACTAAAATAGAAGTTTATAAATCTATACTTTTATCAAAAGAGATAAAAAGAAAGAATGAATTTTATCTGATAAATATTGAGACTCTTGACCTTGATGTTGATTTGAATAAAATTTTTGCTATGGATGTTGTATTTTTTTATGATAAAATTAAAGAACAGAGTGATACTATTTCGATTAAAAAATTAACAAAAGAGCTTCCTTATTATTATAAAATATATGGAGAATTAGAAGAAGGAAAATATATTGAATACGATAGGCGAAGAGAAATGCTTCAGCAATCATTTTTCGAATATTATGATTGGAAAATTACTGATTATACCTATGTTCAAATATATAAGCCATTAACCAATTGGATTAATCTTTATTTTTACTTATCTAATGTTACTGAAGTAGAGCCTTATGAAATTATTCCTATTTTATATACTCGCATAAAAAATAATGAAGAAATAAAAAAAAAATATATGCTTTATAGAGTAACTTTCTCAAAAGAAGGAAAGATTGAATCTGTAAAAGAGGTAAATTAAATACAATGGAAAAGATAAAACTTTTGACTTTGCTTAGTCTTATTTTTATTTGTTACTTAAAAGGACAGATAATAGAAAGAAAGGAGAAAGGAAGGATTAACCCAATTGATTATTTAAAAACAGAGGTGTATAAATCTATAATACTTTCTGAAGAATTTAAGAGCAATAAGAAATGCCATATAGTGGGAATTAATACTACTTCATTAAAAATGGATTATTCAATAGGTAGCCCACTAGGTGATTATTTTTATAATGTTCAAGTAGTTAAAGATAGTATTTCTGTAAAAAAATTAAGAGAAGAATTATCTGAAAAATATTGGGTGTTTGAGGATTCAAAAAAATTTTTAGGTGTTGAATATGATATGAGCTACATTTCTTCACTTGAGAGATCGGATAGTTTATATGCTCCTAAATATTTGGCATATGATTATGATGTCTGTAATAATAGTATAGATGTTATAAAAATTTACGATCCTTTGGATAAATGGATGAAATTTTATGTTAATTATTATAGTAATCATCCTATTAAGATTAGTAAGGAATTTCAAAATTATGAAGTAGTTATTCCTGTAAAGTATGAGTTATTATCAAAAGGACATATGTTTCTTGAGAAAGAAAAGTATTATTTATTTAAAATTAAGATTGGTTATAACGATAAAGGTAAATTAGAAGTAATTAAAGAAATAATAAATGGTATAAAAGAAGAAAGAGATATTATATAAGATTAGGTCCTGATTATTTCACTTTAAGTTGATTTTAAGTTTGAATAATAGGCAATAAAAAAACTAAAGTTAAATTTTCTAAACACTATAATTTAGTTTAGTTAGCTCACTTTAATTTTAGACATTAAAATCTTTTTTGGGGTAAAGAAATATTTACTTTTTATGGAAGTTTAATGTATTTGGAACAAAGAACACTTAGGATGAAAGGTTGCTTTACTTTTTGCATCGGAAAATAGACCGGAGCATTAAAAAAAATCCAAGAGAAATAGTCGATAAGTAGATATCTTTCTAAATAAGGGTTATAAGAATATTTTACTTTCTGATTGTTTGCAACCTTATACTTATTAGAATAAGATTTTTATTTATTGATTTGAAATTTAAGATATCAAAAATAAATAAAACTTATTTAAAAAAGGATAAATATACCGTTCATTAAAAAAGCAGCAAAAAATAATTTTACGATCTTTATAATAATCATAATTTTATGATTGTTATAAATAATGGTTTTTTTTAATCATCTAAATTGTTGTTACTTCTTTTATATACAAATATTTAATTCGTAGGGAAAAGAGCTGTTTTTAACATGTAAATCATTTAAAAGTTTGAAATTGAAAGATGAGTCGGAAAAACCCAAACATTCATTATTTAATAAACGAATATTACTAAAAGAGATAGGTGAACCTAAAAAGTTATATTTAAAATTATAAATATAAAATTGAATATATGGAAATACAATTTATACATTATCCAGCCTGTAGTACCTGTAAAAAAGCACAAAAATGGTTAAAAGAAAACCACGTGAAATTTAGTGAAAGAAATATAACTACAGAAAATCCAACCGTGGAGGAGTTAGAACAATGGATTCAAAAAACAGGATTGCCGTTAAATAAATTTTTTAATACTTCTGGAAGGCTTTACAAAGAATTACATCTTAAGGATAAATTAAAAACCTTAGAATTAAAGGAAATAATTTCACTTTTGGCTAGTAACGGTATGTTAATAAAACGTCCCTTGCTTATTACTGATAATTTTATTTTAGTAGGATTTAAAGAAGTAGAATGGAAACAAAATTTAATTAGCTGAAATTTTTATGCTCTGTAATCCTTTATGGATATATGTTTGATGTTTATAGAGATATTATGCTGTATTTATGGCTTAATTATTGATTTCTATATCAAAAAGAACATGAAAAAAAATCTATTAGTTTTATTTGTTATAATTTTATTTAAAATTGTTTCTGCTCAGGCAATAATTAAGAAATGTAATAATTTTACCGTTTTACGCGTTTTCGACAAAATACCGGTAACATTAATATCCTCTACAGAAGAAAAAGTTGAGGTGGACGGGATAAAAAAAGAAAGAGTAAGAATATTTAATAAAGGCGGAGAATTAATCATTGAAATGGATCAAGTACAACCATTGAATGATGGTGATGTAAATGTAAAAGTATATTATAAAAAGTTAAAGAATATACACGCTTATGAAGGGGCATCCATTATTGGTAGTGATAAGCTAGAATCAAATTTATTAAATATCGGGGCAACCGAAGGTGCCAAGGTTACACTACTTGTTGGAGTTAACAAAATACATGCCAAATTAGATAAAGGAGGAGAAATAAAAGTTTCAGGTTCGGCTAGCAATCAGAGAATACATATAAATTCTGATGGAACTTATGATGCAAAAAGAGTTGGTTCTAATAAGGTTAATGTAAAAGTCTTCTCAGGGGGAACGGCTACCATAAATGCAAACGGTTCGGTCGCAGCTAAAATAATAGATGGAGGAAATATTAATGTATACGGAGGTGCGGTGATAATAAAAAAGGCAATAGAAGGAGGATATCTAAGTGTCTATTAATGAACGTATATTATAAAATCAAATAGCTCTATAAAAAAAACTTATAGTTGTTAATTGTGAGAAAAAAAAAATTAAACTAAAATTGTATCCTTTTACACAAGAATTTAAATATTAGTTTAATTAGTTTAGTTTAAATTGTAGCAAAAGAATTTTTTTTGCTGCAATTTTTTTTAATGAAGAATCAAAATTTTAGTGATTTTCTAATTCTTTGTAAAGTTTCAGATGCAATTACCCTTGTTTTATCTGCACCTTCTTTCAGAATATTTTCCAATACATCCAAATGATTCATATAGTAATTATATTTTTCTCTGGCATCTTTAAATTCACGTAAAATAACATTTAGCAGTTCTTTTTTTGCGTGTCCGTAACCATATCCTCCGGCTAAATAATTTTGCCTCATAAGTTCAATTTCTTCAGGGGTAGCCACCAATTTATAAATGGAAAAAGCATTACAGGTATCCGGATTTTTAGGGTCTTCTAATGGAGTAGAATCGGTTACAATGGACATAATTTGCTTTTTCAGCTCTTTTTCAGGAGCAAAAATTTGTAAGGTATTACCTCTGGATTTACTCATTTTATTACCATCGGTTCCGGGTACATACATAGTATTTTCCTGAATTTTTGCTTCCGGCAGAACCAAAACATCTCCATGTACCTTATTAAATTTCTGAGCAACATCTCTGGTCATTTCAAGGTGTTGTAATTGGTCCTTTCCTACTGGAACAACATGAGCATCGTAAAGAAGAATATCAGCAGCCATAAGCATAGGATACGTAAATAATCCCGAATTTACATCTTCCAAACGATCAGCTTTATCTTTGAAGCCATGTGCTAAAGCCAAACGACTATAAGGAAAATAACATAACATATACCACATGAGTTCGGTAACCTCAGGGATGTCTGATTGTCTATAAAAATAAGTTTTAGAGATATCTAATCCACAAGCAAGCCAGGTAGCAGCTATTTCATAAGTGTTTTTTTTAAGGATTTCAGAATCCTTAATTTGTGTCATCGAATGCAGATTGGCAATAAAGAAAAAGGATTCATTATTAGGATCATTACTTAGCTTTATTGCCGGTGCTATAGCTCCCAATATATTTCCTAAATGAGGAGTGCCTGTACTTTGTATCCCTGTTAAAACTCTCATGTGCGTATTTAATAAATGAATGCAAATTTACATTTAAAATAGAAAGAGAAAAATAGAATGTGCATTTATTCTAGCTACGATGATTTGCTTATGTACATTCCCAGCCTAATTACTATTTCATTTTTAATTTATTTCATCCACTCTTTAGGAAAAATACCCGGTTTGAAAAAATAAATAAGTATCAAAAATATAGCTCCTATGGTAATTGAAGAGTCAGCCACATTAAAAATGTAATTAAAAAATTGTATTCTTTCTCCTCCCCAGATGGGAACCCATTGAGGTAAATAAGTATCTATAAGGGGAAAGCGAAACATATCGACAACACAGCCTCCGAAAAGCGGAGCATATCCTTTAAAATTGAGCTTTGATATGCCCGAATATCCGTACCAATCTTTAACCAGATGATTATAAGTAGTACCGCTGTCGAATATCACTCCATAAAAGGTACTGTCAATTAGATTTCCGATTGCGCCTGCAAAAATCAAACCCGCGGGAATAGAAAAATACCATGAGTTTACTTTTTTAGACCATTTATTAATGTAATAAGCCATTAAACCGATTAATGCCAAACGCAATAAACTAAGTCCTATCTTACCGATGAATCCCCCCAATTGCACACCATATGCCATACCTGGGTTTTCTACATAAGTAAAGTAAAACCAATCGAAAACCTTAACTTCCTCATGAAGATGAAAATGTGTTTTTATATAAATTTTTGATGCCTGATCAATTAAAAGGATAAAAAAAGTTATCCATAAGACTTTCTTCATTTTACTTATTGATTGTTTTTAGCCTCAATACTTAAAGTGGCGTGAGGAACAGCTTTCAATCTTTCTTTACCGATCAATTTACCTGAAATTCTGCAAATCCCATACGTCTTGTTTTCTATCCTTACTAAAGCATTTCGTAAATCACGGATAAATTTCTCTTGACGTGCAGCCAAATGTGAATTACTTTCTTTACTCATGGTTTCCGAACCTTCCTCAAAAGCTTTAAAAGTAGGGGAGGTATCATCCGTACCATTGTTCAAATCGTTAACAAAAGCTTCTTTTAACATGGTTAAATCATTTTCCGCTTTTTCTATTTTATCAAGAATAAGTATCTTGAACTCTTCAAGTTCTTCGTCAGAGTACCTAAGTCTGTCTTCAGCCATAATTATAATTTTTTTAGTGCGATTTTAATTTTAATCTCATTAATGTCTAATTCCGTTCCTTCGGTAGTGTCACTTGTAAAAGTTAATTTATGTGTTAATGTTTCAGAGCATATATATTCCATGTTATCGTTAACAGATCTTTCAATTTCATCATTTGCCAGTATCACTAAAGATATTTTGTCAGTAACTTCCAGCCCATGATCTTTTCTCAGATTTTGAATTTTATTTACCAATTCACGGGCAATTCCTTCCGATCTCAATTCAGGAGTGATCGTTATATCCAGAGCAACAGTAAGTTTACCATCGTTAGCAACTAACCATCCCGTAATGTCCTGCGTACGTATTTCAACCTCTTCTAAATTTAGCTCATAGCCTAAAATTTGAATGGATCCGTTTTTTTCAAATTCTTCAATTTGAGAAGAAGATAAATTTTGAAGCTCTTGGCTGACCACTTTCAGATCTTTTCCTAATTTAGGGCCTAACGCTTTAAAGTTAGGCTTTACTGCTTTTATTATAATATCGGAGGCCTCTTCAGGATTTAACAACTGTACCTCTTTGACATTGACTTCTTGTTTTATTATAGGGATGATAGATTCAAGATTTTCTCTGTCTGATGTACTTAAGACAGGAATCATAATTTTTTGTAAAGGTTGACGAACTTTTATATTTTCTTTTTTACGTAAAGAAAATACCATCGTGGTTACCTTTTGAGCTAAATGAGTTCTCTCCAATAGCAGATAATCAATCTCATTTTCCTGTTTAACAGGGAAATTAGCTAAGTGTACAGAGACAAAAGGTTCTTTGCCGGTTACGGCATTCAGATCTTGATATAATCTATCGGAATAGAAAGGAGCGGCCGGCGACATTAATTTAGCAATAGTGTCCAGACATTTATAAAGAGTCTGATAGGCAGATATTTTATCATTGGAATATTCCCCTTTCCAAAAACGTCTTCTTGATAAACGCACATACCAGTTACTTAAATTATCTATAACAAAGGCATTGATAGCTCGTAATGCTTTAGTTGGTTCATAATCGGAATAAAATGAATCTACCTCTTCAATTAAGATATTTAGTTCAGAAAGTATCCATTGATCTAATTCGTTTCTATTTTCAAACGGAATATCTTTTTCTTTATAACAGAACCCATCTACATTTGCATATAGGGCAAAGAAAGAATAAGTGTTATACAAAGTACCGAATATTTTACGACGTACTTCATCTATGCCCTCTAAATCAAATTTCAAATTGTCCCAAGGTTGAGCATTGGAAATCATATACCATCGAGTTGCATCCGGTCCATACATAGCCAAAGTTTCAAAAGGTTCAACGGCATTTCCTTTACTTTTGGACATTTTATTTCCTTTTTTATCCAAAACTAGTCCGTTGGAAACTATATTTTTAAATGTGATACTGTCAAAAATCATAGTTCCTATGGCATGCAAGGTATAGAACCATCCACGAGTTTGATCGACCCCTTCGCATATAAAGTCAGCAGGGTAGTATTTTGAGGTATCAATATATTCTTTATTTTCAAAAGGATAATGCCATTGTGCATAAGGCATGGCTCCTGAATCAAACCATACATCAATCAAATCACTTTCACGCTTCATAGGCTTTCCGCTCTCGGAAACCAAGATAATTTGGTCTACAATGTTTTTATGAAGATCTATTTTATTATAATTTTCTTCAGAATAATCACCCACCACAAAATCTTCAAAAATATTTTTAGACATAAATCCGGCTTTTACAGATTTGTCCATTTCTTCTATCAATTCTTTAAGTGAGCCGATGATAATTTCTTCTTTAGCATCTTCTGTTCTCCAGATTGGTAAAGGAGTACCCCAATATCTTGATCTAGAAAGGTTCCAATCATTTGCATTCTCCAACCAGTTTCCAAATCGTCCTTCTCCTGTGGATTTAGGTTTCCAGTTTATGCTCTGGTTAAGTTCCGTCATCCTTTCACGAACCTGAGTAATTTTTATAAACCAAGAATCAAGTGGATAATATAAGATTGGCTTATCAGTTCTCCAACAATGAGGATAGTTGTGGTTATATTTTTCTACTTTAAAGGCTTTATTTTCCGTTTTTAAAAGTATGGCTAATTCTACATCAGTAGATCTTTCAGGAGCTTCATTCTCATTATAGTACTCAATACGTACATATTTGCCTGCAAAAGGTTGAGGTAAACCCTTGATAAATTTTCCCTGTAAATCCACTAAAGGAACAGGATTTTGATTTTCGTCAAGGACTAACATGGCAGGAACTCCATGTTCCTTAGAGACTTTAGCATCATCTACACCAAAAGTCGCAGCTGTATGAACGATTCCTGTTCCATCTTCGGTAGTAACATGATCTCCGTCAATTACCACAAACGCCTTATCTGCGTCTTCATAAGGTAAGGCCCAAGCAAGTAATTGTTCATATTTAATTCCGACTAAATCTTTTCCCTTATATTCAGAAAGTATTCGATATGGTATTTTTTTATTTTCAGGTTTAAATTCATTAAAATCTGAATCTGATTCTGCAGGTGCAAACTTTCCTGAAAACTGACTTCCCACCAATTCTTTAGCTAAGATTACATGAATCGGCTCAAAAGTATATTGATTAAATGTTTTCACTAATACGTAATCAATGGTGCTTCCCACTGTTAAGGCGGTATTGGAAGGTAATGTCCATGGAGTAGTTGTCCAAGCTAGGAAATAAACATCTCCGTCAATTTCATTAAATAAATTGGTGCTTTCTTTAATGGCCTTGAATTGAGCAACAATAGTGGTATCGGTAATATCCTTATAGGCACCGGGTAAGCTTAGCTCATGGCTAGAAAGACCGGTTCCGGCTTTTGGAGAATAGGGCTGTATTGTATACCCCTTATATAATAAACCTTTATTGTAAATTTGTTTTAAAAGCCACCAAATGCTTTCCATGTATTTGGGGTCGTAGGTAATATAAGGATGATTCAAATCCACCCAATATCCTATTTTTTTGGTTAATTCGTTCCAAACGCCTGTATAACGCATTACGGCTTCTTTACAAGCCTTGTTGTATTCTTCTACAGTAATTTTTTTGCCAATATCTTCTTTTGTGATACCCAACTCTTTTTCCACTCCTAGTTCTACCGGTAACCCATGAGTATCCCATCCGGCCTTTCTATTGACTTGTTTCCCTTTTAATGTCTGAAATCGACAGAAAATATCTTTAATAGTACGTCCCATTACATGGTGTATTCCAGGCATTCCGTTGGCGGAGGGAGGTCCTTCAAAAAATACATATTTTGGATTGCCTTCACGAGATTTTATGCTTTCTTGAAAAATATTGTTTTTTTCCCAGAAATCTAAAATTTCATCTGCAAATTTATTTAGATTTAATTCTTTATATTCTTTAAATTTATTGCTCATTTTATTTTAAAACAAATCTTAAAAAATTGATTTGCGAATATACGAAAAAAAAGTCTATCCTAAATGGACTTTAATTGTAAGGAAAATCTTATTTATTATATTACAATCAACTCTTTATAACTGATCAAATAAGTAAAATAATAATGCTAATTTTGTTAAAAATTTATGTCTACTCATTAAAATTTAGCTCATAAATAGGGTATATAAAATAAAATTTTTATAACAAAGGAGAAATAAGCTTAGCAATTGAATTACCCATATCAACAAGTTTATTTCTTTTAATCCATTCCCTATAGGTTACTTCCGTACTGTTCCCAATGTCTTCCATAAAAGCGTCATAAAGTTCTTGATTGATGTTCTCACTGTAAACTAAGGCACTAATTTCAAAATTTAAATCAAAACTTCGCATATCTAAATTAGCTGATCCTATAACGGATAGGTTAGTGTCTGAAATGATCGTTTTCGCATGGACGAATCCTTTAGTATATCTGTAGATTCTCACACCGGAAGCTAGGAGCTCTTTATAATAAGCGCAAGAAGCAGCGTTGACAATGATGCTGTCAGATTTATAGGGAACTAGTATCCGTACATCTACTCCGCTTAAGGCTGCATATTTTAATGCATTAACGATCGTTTCATTAGGGATGAGATACGGAGTTGTTAAATAAAGTCTTTTCCGGCTTGACATTATAATGCCGTTATAGACCAGCATGATCGTTGCTCTATCACTATCGGGGCCGCTAGCAGCAATCTGCATAAGTTCTGGATTTTTATCTATTGCGAACACCGGAGATGATTTATGAAAATAATCTTTATCAAAAGGATCAACATCATTTCCCGAGCAAAAATTCCAATCAGTTATAAAATTATATTGCAATCCATTTACAGCTTCACCTTCAACCATAAAATGAGTATCGCGCCAATATAATTTACTGTTAGAGGAATTTATATATCGGTCGTCTACATTAATTCCGCCGATAAATCCCACTTTTGAATCAATAATTATTATTTTACGGTGATTACGATAATTCATACGGTTTGCAAATGCATAGAGCTTAATTTTATAAAAAGCAGCGACTTGTACTCCTCCTTCACGTAGTTCCTTAATCATTCTTTTATTAAGAGAATGACTCCCGAAATCATCGTAAATGAATCGCACAGTAACTCCTTCTTTCGCTTTTTCCAGAAGAATTTCTTTGATTTCATTCCCGATATTATCATCGGCAAAAATATAGTATTCAATATGAATGTGTTTTTTTGCTTTTTTTAATTCTTCAAGAACTTTCCTAAATTTATTTTCACCGTTTATAAGGAGTTCAGTCCTATCAGCAATATAAAGGGCAGAAGAACTATCATTTAATAACATTCGAATCGGGTGTATTTTACCTTCTAGAAGTTTATTATATCTTAAGATTCTTTTTTCTGTATGTTCATTTATTTCATTTCTGATTATTTGATAGAAATTTCGATCGTGTGTATATTTCCTTTTATAGAGTTTTTCCAATCTATAATTCATGCCTATGGAAAAATATAAAATAACGCCTATGATAGGAAGTATAACGACTATAAGCAAATAACCGATAGCTTTTGAAGGGTTTACAGTATTTTTTATGATTTTAAAGATCGTATAAATAATAACAATGAAATAAATAATAGCACCTATTATTGATAGAAATTCAAAGTTCAAAGATTTAAACCATTCTATAAATTTATCCATATTATTGCTTGTAACTAAATATTCAATATAAATTTAATAAATGTAAATAAATTATTATTTTGATGTTTATGGATATAATTTTTATATTTTTAGGTTGTATTTTATCTTTTGTTGTGTGTATGTTTGGTTAATTGTTATTTAAAATAAAAACCTTATCAATATTTAGTATAAATTTTATGAATTAAAAAAAATGATTTTTTTATTGATCTGATAAATTTTAATAGTTAAGATGAATTATTTAAATGAGTAATAATCTTCTTATTTTTACTAATAATATTACTATAAGTTTTATATTTAATGTTAATTGAGAGATGAAAAATATGTAAATAAATTTAACAGTAATTTAATTGGTACGTAAATGTGAATTATGAAATTCTTACAAAGATACATTTACTTCTATATCTTGCTATAATAAAAAAAAGATAAGTAGGGATGAACTCTATATGGAAGCTGTTTCGTCTCCGCTTTCAAGGTAATCCCAATCGCCTCTAACTCGTAATACCTGTTCAATGACATCTCTTACACATCCCTTTCCTCCCTTATAGGGAGAAATATAATCGGCAATGGAAAGAATTTCAGGGCATGAGTCTTTAGGGGCTGCACCAATTCCTACCTTTGACATAACTTCATAATCAGGTAGGTCATCGCCCATGTATAAGACTTCATGAGGTTTCAATCCATATTTATAAAGGAAATCCTCTAGATCATTCCATTTGTATTTTGAATCAAGATATACATCCGTTATTCCTAAATAATTTAAGCGGCTCACTACAGAGGCATCTCTACCGCCTGTAATAACAGCAATTTTATATCCTTTTTTTATGGCAAATTGTAAGGCAAAACCATCTTTAGTATTCATATTTCGTATCATTTCGTTATTGATAAGAAGGATTGATCCGTCGGTCATGACTCCGTCTACATCAAATACAAATGAATTAATATGGTTGAGCTTTTCTTTATAATTTATCATTATAAGTATTTAGAATGGAATTAGTTAGTAATGAATAAAGTTGATATAAATTAGAATCGGATTCTAAAATTGACAAATGCTTTTGAATCACAAGAGAATCATTTCTTTTTGCTGGTCCTGTTTGTGCATCGTAAGGGGAAATATCATCATTGATTTTTTCTACAGTTTCTTTAATCAAGGGTTTTAAAATAGCAAAAGATATATCTTGTTTTCGACAAATTTCATTAGCGATGTAAAACAAATGATTAGTGAAATTGTTTGCCCATATTCCCGTCATATGTATTTGTAATCGTTTATTTGAATCTACAATATACGCCTCGTCTGAAATTCTGTTAGCCAAGTTGAGAAGAGTGTTTTCGTCATTTTTATTTTCTGCTTCAATAAAAAAAGGAATTTTATCATATTCTAACGCTCTTTTTCTTGAAAATGTTTGCAGCGGATAAAAAACCCCTTTTCTATATTTTCCTTTAAGGGCAGATAGAGATGTTGAGCCTGAGGTGTGTACAACTAAACAATCTTCAAAGGGTACATAGTAGGAAATTTCCGATATGGCCTTGTCGGCAGTACAAATAATATAGATATCCGCTTTAACGATTTCAGAAATTTTATCTGTATAATCTATATTATACTCATTGGCAAAATTTTGTGCTTTATCCAGTGTTCTGTTAAATATCTGGACTACGTTTACCGTATTTTCAAGCAAGGCTCTGGTTAAATGATAGGCAACATTTCCGGCACCTAAAATTACAACATCTATATGCATAGGTTTTTGACATTAATTATTTCTTAATTCAGCATGAAATTGTGTTGAAAAACAATCCAACAATTTCTTTATTACTTTATCAATATCCTGATCTGTAAGAGTTTTATTTTCATCCTGAAGGAAAAAATTCAAGGCATAGGATTTTTTACCTTTCGGTAAATTCTTACCTTCATAAACATCAAATAGATTTACGGATTTAAGTAATTTTTTTTCTGTATTAAAAGCAGCTTCATAAATGTCAAAATAGTTGGTTTCTTTATCCAATAGCAATGCTAAATCTCTTGTAGATCCAGGAAATTTAGGTATTTCGGTTAGTTTATATGGTTTCTTTTTAGAAGCGAAATCCACAAGCTTTTCCCATTCGATTTCCGCGTAAAATACATTTCCTTTTAATCCAAATTCTTTTAAAAGATTAGGATTCACACTTCCCAATTTTCCTAAAGAAATCGAATTAACGAATAATTCAATGCCCTCTTTAAATATTGGAGAAGATAATAACGGTTTTTCGTCAAGCTGTAGATTAAATCCTTTTATTAGCTGAGATATTACCCCTTTGAGATGAAAGAAGGAAGAGGAAGTATTTGGGATAATCCAATTGCTTTCTTGATAATTCCCATATAAGGCTATCGAAAGTTTTTTAATTTCTATGTAAGTCTCATCAGAAGTTTTATAATAGCTTTTTCCAAATTCATAAAATTTGATTTCTTTTTGATTACGGTTATTATTAAATGAAATACTTTGTAAAGCTCCATAAACCAAAGATTGCCTCATCACACATAAATCTGCGCTTAGTGGATTAATCAGTTCAACAAAATTGGTATCAGTACTTCTACGAGTAGTTAATGAATTATTTATAATCTCATTAAAGCCATTATATTTAAGTTGAGTTGCGATAGTATTTTCAAGAAATTCTTCATCGAATGCATTTTTCTTTTCATACGCGAATGAAAATTTTTCTGGAATATCTATTTGATTATATCCGTAAATTCTTGCAATTTCTTCAATAACATCTATTTCTCTTGTAACATCAACACGGTATGCTGGAACTAGAAGGTCTAGCACCTCATTGGTGTCGCTAATAATAGTAAATTCTAAGGATTTTAAGATTTCTTTTATCTGCTCTCGATGAATTTTCTTTCCTAAAATACAATCAATCTTGCGATATCTTACAACAGTATTTACATCCTTAATAGGAGTAGGATATTCATCTATGATCTCTCCGACGATTGTTGCATTGGCAAGTTCTTTAAAAAGTTCACATGCCTTTTTCAACGCAAGAATCGTATAATTTGGATCTACGCCTCTCTCAAAACGAAAAGATGAATCTGTGTTCAATCCTTCTTTTTTAGAAGTTTTCCTAATTGAGACAGGATCGAAATAGGCAGCTTCTAAGAAAATATTTTTCGTTTCTTGATTAACTCCTGAATTAAGTCCTCCGTATACACCTGCTAGACATAAAGGAGTATCTTGTGCGTCTTTAATAACTAATTCCGAACCTGACAGAATTCTTTCCACCTTGTCTAATGTGATAAATTTAGTTCCATCAGGTACAGTTCCTACTTTTATTTTTTGACCATTTATTTTATCTGCATCAAAAGCATGAAGCGGTAGTCCATAGGAATGTAAAATATAATTAGTAATATCTACAGCATTATTTATCGGGGATAAACCGATAACTTTTAATTGATTTTGAAGCCAGTCAGGAGAAGGTTTAATTTCAATATTTTTTAAATATATACCGGAATATCTAGGGCAAAGTTGTGGATTTTCTATCTCTACGGTAATCGGATTTCCTTTGGTTTCATCCAATTTGAAATTTTCAACGGAGATCGTTTGTAATTCAGCCTTTATTTTTCGGCTCTTTAAAGCTGCGTATAAATCGCGTGCAACTCCATAATGAGACATCGCATCTGTACGATTAGGAGTTAATCCTATTTCCAGACAGTAGTCTTTAGAGATCTTGTAAACTTCGCTAAGCGGAGTACCTACCTATAATTAATTATTTAATACAAGAATTCCTTCATGGCTTTTACCCAAGCCTAATTCATCTTCAGCACAGATCATTCCAAAAGATTCTTCTCCTCGTATTTTACTTTTTTTAATCTTAAATTCGCTACCGTCTTCAGTATATAATAGAGTACCCAAAGTTGCTACAGGAACTTTTTGTCCTTTTTCAACATTAGGTGCACCACATACAATTTGTACGATTTCTTTACCTATATTTATTTTGGTCAATTTTAGCTTGTCAGCATTCGGATGTTTTTCACATTCAATAACTTCTCCTACCACAACACCCTTAAGGCTACCTTTTACTGATTCAATTACTTCTACATCTTCCACTTCCAAACCTGTATCGGTAAGTACAGATGCTAATTTTTCAACAGGTATTTCAGTCTTTATATAATTTTGTAACCAGTTATAAGAAATTTTCATTGATTCTATCTATTTATATCAAAAAAATCTTATGTAAATAAATAATTTACATAAGAAGAAAAAAGTGGTTTATATTTTAAATTTATTTTAGCTATTAAGCATCACAGGCATTACCAACATCAGTATATCTTCATTTTCATCGAGTCCGTTAGCCGGTTTTATAATTCCAGCACGATTGGGAGTTGACATTTCAAGAGTAATGTCTTCGGATGAAATGTTATTTAACATTTCATTTAAGAATTTAGAATTAAATCCTATTTTTAATTCTTCTCCATTATAATCACAAGGAAGGCTCATATCAGCTTTATTTGAAAAGTCAATATCCTCAGCACTTAATTTAAGTAAATTTCCGTTTAATGCTAAGCGTACCTGCGAAGTTGATTTATTAGAGAACAAGGAGGCTCTTTTTAAAGAGCTTAAGAATAATTGTCTATTTATAGTCAATACATTAGGATTTTCTTTTGGTATTACCGCATCATAATTGGGGTATTTACCATCTATCAATCTACATACCCACTGGGTTTCATTATGGGTAAATCGTGCATTGGTCTCATTAAATTCAATAATCACATCATCATCATAGGCAATCAAAGCATTTTTTAATAAGGTCAGCGGTTTCTTCGGCATGATGAATTCAACTTCTTCATTGGCGGAAACATCTTTTCTAGTATATTTTACCAAACGATGTGCGTCTGTTGCAACAAATCGACATTCGGAATCGGTAAATTGAAAAAGTACGCCGGTCATTACAGGACGCATGGCATCATTTCCGGTTGAAAAAATAGTATTAGCTACAGCTTCTCCTAACACAGATGCTTTCATAGTTATGGATTTATCTGTGTCTAATTCAGGTAATACAGGGTATTGATCTACATCATCCAGTGCTATGAAGTAGTTATCTTTTTCATCCACAATTTCCAATTGATTTCCTTCTTGGGAAAAGGAAAGTGGTTGTTCGGAAAATGTTTTTACTGTATCGGTAAGTAGCTTTGAAGGAACTGCAATTTTGCCTTTATCTGTGCTTTGAACCTGGATGCTGGTTTTCATAGTAGTTTCACCATCAGATCCATAAATGGTTAGTTTATCAGAATCTAGATCGAATAAAAAATTTTCTAATACAGGTAAAGATGAATTTCCTCCGGTAACTCCACTTATTAATTGTAATGCCTTTAATAATTCTCCGCTTGAAACTATGAATTTCATATATGAATTTTTTCTTAATATTTACAAAATTAGTTTTTTTAGTTCTAAATCAAACTCTTTTTTTTATTTTTTATTGAAAAAATTTGAGTATCTATTTTGATAAATGTATAAATAAAAAATTCTTTATGATGTATTTCATTCTTTTGTCTAAAAAAAAATCTTATTATTATGATAAAAAGATAATTTCTATTTTCAAAATATTTTTCAATTAAACAGTTGATAATTTTGTTTTTGAGATTTTTAATTAAAATGATTATAATAAGTAATTTTTTTGATATGAAGAAATCTAAATATAATTTATTTTTTTAATAAAAATTGTAAATAGTAATAATATATGTGAAATACTTTTTATATAAACAATTTTTAAGATAATGTGTTCTTACAATTAAAAAATTGTTATATTTGCAGACTAAAAAATCTAAAATATCCATTGGGGATGACCGGTTTTGACTGCAAGTTCAATGGGTAAGTAAGCATGTCGAGTCACGTAGTGTAATCTCGTAAATCTTCCATTACAAAATTATAACTGGCAACGAAGAATACGCTTTAGCTGCTTAATTAAGACTGAATCATAGTAGGTCTAAGCGATTTCCTTACAAGGTAAGGAAGCTAAATGTCTCTCAAAAGCCCTTCTCTGCGGCGTTTGGTAAAGAGGCACGGGAATGTGGAGATAGAACAGAATAAGCATCGGATTCTGTTCGAAAATTTTGATGATAAGCCTTTTGTAGAGTGTGAATTCTCAGCAAGCGGACGAAAATTAACAATTCACTAAGCATGTAGAAAGCTTGCGTATTGCTTGTTTGGACGAGGGTTCGAATCCCTCCATCTCCACTTTTTTAACCCGCTCAAATAGCGGGTTTTTCTTTTTATATGCGAGTATAACAAAGATTTTATCGTTTTAAATTTATTAGATTGTGCCATATAGTAGCATGTTTTTGATATTTCTATCAATTAAGTTATACAGAATAATTTAACCGTATGGTATTTTTAACTGAAAAAGAGAAAAACATAAAATTAATAAGAGGCGGGTGTAATTATTGTATGATATATAAAAAGTTCCTGATCATTCAGGAACTTTTAAAATTAAATAGTACAAATATGATGAAATTAACCAGCTATTTCTTTAGGGTCTTTTGGGAAGAACCGCTTCGGAGATAACTTGAACTACAGGTCTGTCTGTTCCGGCTAAAATTTCATTTACTGCTTTTAATAAGGTCAATTCTTCTTTCAAGTGCGGTGCTGATTGCTCCACTAATTTTGCAGCGAGTCCTGCTGCCGGTACACCTTCAACTGTTTGCTCTAAACGGTCCATTTCTGCTAATGCTTCTTTAGCTTTTTCTCCCCTTCCTATTCTTACACCATATACTTTGTTTCTGCCGGATAATCCTGTGACTTCCAAATCACCTACTCCCGGTAGACCGAAGGCAGTTTCCATTCGTGCTCCTAGAGCCTGTCCCAATAAAGACATTTCTTTGATTGCACGGTTAAAAGTTGCCGCTTTCAAATTATGGTGAGGAAATCCCGTTCCTTCTTCCAATCCATCTGCAATTCCTAGAGCAATAGCATATACGTTTTTCATAGGAGCACAGATCTCAACTCCGGTTTCATCATCGGTGGCTTCTATGCAGTATACATCCGTTCTTGCTTCTCTAGCATACATCTGAGAAACCTTTATATCCTTACATCCAAAAATAGTTGCGGTCGGTTTGCCCTCTGCGCATTCGTTGGCTTTTACTGGACCGGCAATTGCAACAATAGGAGGTATTGATACTCCTTTTTGACGTGCGATAGTTCGAATGGCTTCTGGAAGAAGTTGGATTTTACCCTCTTGATTGGGACAAAATCCTTTTGATGTTAACCAAAGTGCTTTTCCTTTTGAGATCCCCTCCAAAGCCATCTCGGTAATTTTGGGTACACCTACAGAAGCAACAGACATTACAACGACATCAGCTCCTTCCAGTGCTTTATTTAGTTCATCTGAACGATATAGTTTAACTCCTTTCGCAAGCGGTACTTTAGTTCGCGGATGAGGTTTTCCCGCTTCGCATGCATCAATTAAATGATCATCCAACCATGTCCCCCATAGTCGTACTTCCCAGCCTGATTTACATAGTGGGGTGCATAAGCCTGATCCCATGGCTCCAGCTCCTAATATTGTGATTATTGACATTTTTTTAGTTTTTATATTTTGTAAATTTTAGTTATTTATAATTCTGATTTAGGTGATTCCGGCCTAGTGGATGGATACTTTTCAGAAAGAATGTAAAGTTGTTCAAATACATTTTTTAATTGCGGATATAATTTATGTTGTATTTCAGCAACTTCTTTGTATCTTTCAGATTGGGTTAGATCGGGTTCTATGGTTTCTCCGAACTGGGCCATATATTTCGCTGCATTGGCTACATTTTTAGCCCCGTGAGCCTCTATTCCCGCCATAGCAATGACTGCTGCGCCTAAAGCAGAAATCTCATCTTCTGAGCAAATTGTTATAGGGAGTCCTATAGAATCTGCCATAATTTGTCGCCATAATTTCGAACGAGTTCCTCCACCCATAGCCCGAATTGATTTTAATTTTACTCCCGTGCCTTTTTGGATAGATTCCAGATTAAATTTCATTTCAAATCCGATAGACTCTAAAATGGATCGATACATATGTGCTTTAGAATGGGTTCCTCTCCAACCTACTACTGCTCCTCTTGCAACAGAGTCCCAATAAGGGCTTTGTACAGCATTCCAATAAGGTAAAGTAACAAGTCCTTCGCATCCAGGAGGAATATTAGAAGCTTCTTCATCTAATCTAGGATCAGGCTCTCCTAATAATTTAGGGTCTCCTAAGGATTGGCGAAACCATCCGGCCAGATAAGATCCGGAGGATTGTAAAATTTCGAAAACGAAATTTCCTTTAATTCCTGAAACATGAGTTCTAAAGATTGGGTCGCATTTGTAATTTGTACTTTCTACTCCCGCATTAACGGCAGTCCCTAGATTCAAAAAAGCTATGTCTGGGGAAACAGCAGCTGCACCAATTCCTGCCGCCTGTCCGTCTCCTAATCCCGCGATGACAGGTATAGGTTTGGATAATTTCCATTCTGCAACGAGTTCCGATTTCAATACTTCCATAATCTCTCCGGGAGGTACTAAATTAGCCATTTGTTCTCTTTTTACCCCAGCTATATTTAATAGTTCATCGCTATAGTCAAATTTACGGATGTCTAATAATCCTAGAGAATCCGTGGCAGCTACTGAAGAAATCCATTTTCCGGTAAGATTCCATGCGATATATCCATGTACTTCAACGATTTTATGTGCTTTTTTTAGTATTTCGTTCTCGTTTTCTTTCAACCAGGCAATTTTATATATTCCGGGAGTAACACCAGGAGGTTTTCCAGAAAGATCGTGTATATGCTGAGAACCATAGGCTCTGATTTGCTTTGTTGCACGACCATCCAGCCAGAGAATCCCATTGCGTAAGGGAATGCCGTTTTTATCGAAGGGAGCAAAACTTTCTCGTTGATGGGTAATCCCAATAGCTGAAATTCTTTCTCTGTCTTTAGAAGAAAGTTTTGACAATACTTCTCCAATGCACTCTTTAGTAGTTTCCCACCAACGGATCGGGTTGTGTTCATAAAAATCCATAGCAGGTGTATGAAGTTGTATATTTCTTTTAGCAGTATGCCAAACATGTCCGTTTTCATCAACAATAATTGCTTTGGTAGACGTAGTTGAAGAATCGATAGCAATTACTAAAGGACCGTCATGTGCTTTTTTTGTGTCCATAGTTTATAATTTTTTTGTGGTTTTAGTTTAATTGAAAGTCAATTAAACAAATATATTTACTAAATCGAAACTATGCAAGTATTAAACGAAACTTTTTTTACTAATATTTGTAATATTATAATTTAATCGAAAGAAAAATGAATTTAAAAATTGATTTTTGTGAATGGGATAATATACAAACTCTTGTTTTGTTTTTTTTAAATAGATAATTTTATTGATTTTTTATACTTAATATATAAATAATGTTTTATTTTTTTAATAGAAATAGAGTTTATCCTTTAAAATTATGATATGTGTTTTGTTATTAGAAGCATAAGTATTATTATCCTCCGAGCATCTTTTTTATATGATTTAATTTCATTAAGGCTTCTATAGGTGTTAATGTATTGATATCTGTTTTTAATAGCTCTTCTCGAATATTTTCTAATACAGGATCGTCTAACTGAAAAAAACTCAGTTGCATGTTTTCGTCTGTTAAGGTTTTTGTTCTTTCTTTAAATTCTTCTTTAGAACTATTGTTTTCCAATGTTTTCAAAATTTGTTCTGCTCTTTGAGTTAAAACAGTAGGCATACCCGCTAATTTTGCTACATGTATACCAAAACTATGCTCACTTCCTCCGGGTATGAGCTTTCTAAGAAATACAATGGTCCCGTCCAATTCTTTAATGCTAACATTAAAATTTTTTATTCTGGGAAAGGAGGTAGTCATTTCATTAAGCTCGTGATAATGAGTTGCAAAAAGTGTTTTAGGGTGAGAAGGGTGTTCATGTAAAAATTCGGCAATTGCCCAAGCTATGGAGACCCCTTCATAGGAACTTGTTCATCTTCCTATTTCATCTAATAAAATCAAACTACGATCGGATATATTATTCAGTATACTTGCTGTCTCATTCATCTCCACCATAAAGGTAGATTCACCTTTAGACAAGTTATCTGAAGCACCTACCCGGGTAAATATTTTATCTACAATCCCGATACTTGCATTTTTTGCCGGTACAAAACTGCCTATTTGTGCCATTAAAACGATAAGTGCTGTTTGTCTTAGCAACGCTGATTTTCCCGCCATATTTGGGCCTGTTATCATCAATATTTGTTGCTTTTGATCATCTAAATAAACTGAATTCGCTACATAAGACTCTCCTAAAGGGATCTGTTTTTCTATAACCGGATGTCTGCCCTCTATTATGTCAATGGTTTTAGTGTCAGTAATTTGCGGATGAGTATAAGAATTATCCTGTGCTGCTTCTGCGAATGAAAGTAAGGTATCGATGGTTGCAATTAGAGAAGTATTATGTTGAATATCAATCAAATTATTTTTTATTTTTTGGCAGAGGTTTTTAAATAATTCGGATTCCAAAATACTTATTTTTTCTTCGGCTCCCAGAATCTGTGTTTCATATTCTTTTAATTCTTCAGTTATATATCTTTCAGCGTTAACAAGAGTTTGCTTTCTAATCCAATCTGAGGGGACTTTATTTTTGTGCGTATTTCTAACTTCTAAATAGTATCCGAATACATTATTAAAATCTATTTTTAAGCTAGGAATCCCCGTTTTTTCCGATTCACGTAAGCATAAATTCTCTAAATATTCTTTCCCGTGATTTTTAAGTTCTCGTAATTTGTCGAGATCTTCGGAGATACCTTCTTTTATAACGTTTCCTTTCGATAAAGCTACGGGTAATTCATCATGTAGTTGGGTTTGTAACAGTAAAACTACCTCTTTTAAATCTTTAAACTCTCCAAAATTCTTAAGCGTTTTATGATTTTCATCTTTCAGGATTTTTTCAATATGAAGGTAGTTAACTAAAGAATCTTTTAAATATCCAAGTTCTTTAGGAGAAATACGTTCTCCGGCCAGTTTTCCCAACAACCTTTCAACATCTGATATGCCTTTAAGTTCCTCGGAAATACTATAAGTAATTTCCGGAAATTTTAAAAAAAAGTCAACTACATCCAATCTACGGTTTATAATATTTATCTCTTTTAAAGGAGTGAGAAGCCATCTTCGCAGCATTCTTCCTCCCATATTCGTATGGGTTCTATCTAATATTTTTAATAACGAAACCGATTGTGGATCGGAAGTGCCTATAAGTTCTAAATTCTTTATGGTGAAATCGTCCATCCAAACAAAGGTTTCTTGCGGCAATCGTTGGATATTGGATATGTGATCAAGTAGTTTATGATGTGTATCCTCAACTAAATAAGCAAAAACTGCACCGGCGGCAATGATGGCTGCTTTCATTTGATCCATACCAAAACCTTTTAAAGATTTGGTTTTAAAATGTGTAGTTAGTTTGTCATAAGCATAATCATACTGAAATGCCCAATCGTCCAATTGAAAAGCATATGCTTGATGTGCAAAAGGTAGGGGGCGGTTTCGCTGATGAATGATTTCGGTAGGCTTAAAATTATCAATCAGATGATGGAGCTTGTGTTCATCTCCTTCAGCAACAAGAAATTCACCTGTAGAGATGTCAAGTAAAGCCATACCATATAAATTTTTTTCTTGGTGTACGGACAATAAAAAATTGTTGCTTTTTGCCTCTAAAACTTTATCATTAAAGGTAACTCCAGGGGTAACTAATTCTGTAACTCCGCGTTTAACTATTCCTTTTGCCATAGAGGGGTCTTCCAACTGATCGCAAATGGCAACTCTAAGTCCTGAACGCACTAATTTAGGTAAATATACATCTAATGAATGGTGTGGAAACCCGGCTAACTCAGTATGAGTAGCTTGTCCGTTAGCTCTTTTAGTGAGTACAATTCCCAAAATTTTGGAAGCTTTTATGGCATCTTCTCCAAATGTTTCATAAAAATCTCCAACACGGAATAGCAACATAGCATCCGGATATCGGGCTTTTATGCTGTTATATTGCTTCATTAAAGGAGTTTCTTTAGTCTTACCCATTACTTATGAGATTATAGATAGTAGGTGTTAATTTACATGAATTTGCTAAATTACCACTTATTAATGATTTTAAAAATTGCCATTTTAAATGAGCGAAGGCTTTTTTCCATGTAGAACAATTCTTTTAAATCGGATTTGAACATTTTTTTATGACTTTTGTCATGCAGAGATATAATAAAATAAGATATTATCATTTTAATAATTAAAATAGGATAGGGGTTATGTGAATAACTCATCAATATAAAATGGTTAAGCTATAAAAATTAAGAATTGTTAAGTATTGGTATTTCAATACTTTTATATACACCTTGAAGTGATGAGACTTACCGGAAGGCTTACAAATATTAGCAATTCGTAATTATCTCCCATAAAAAAAGCATATATTAAAATCCAGAATAATAAATAAAAAACCAAGATAGTATGTTGTGAAGAAATATATAAATCTTCAGAAATATTTTTATTTGAATATTGGCTTATCCAGCCAAAAATCAATATTACTAAGAGGATTAATAAAATAGGTATTTGATATTCGAAATGAAATTTGGGAATGGTTAATTGATTAGCCCAGTTAGCAAGATAAGAAAATGAATCGGTAAGTAGAGTTATTTCAAGTGCAAGGATACCCGTAACTAATACTCCTGCAATATATTGGGATATATTTATTTTTTCTTTATAATTAACAATAGTCATAAACAGAAATAAAAATACAATAATAATGGTGGGAAAATATAAAAGACTTGAAATGGAAGCAAGCATACCAATATTAAAATATTTCAATTGAGAAGATTTTTTAAAGATACCCAACATTAACAATAACGCCATTGAAAGCAGTAAATAGGTAATTCCAATGTTTAAATTAGAGAATTCATTACATGATGGTATAAATAAAAGATTATAGATGGCTACTCCCCAAATTTTTCTTTTTTTTCTAAATTTTGAACATAAGATGGTAATGAGATTTAAAGCATAGGATAGCGAGCTGATAGTTGCAATTGTCCATATCTCAGAAACAGAAGTAATTTTTGAATTCAAATAAAATATAATAACTCCTAAAAAAATGATCCACAAGCCGAAAACGGGAAAAAAATATTTGTTAAAAGGGGAGTTCGAGTACATTTTTTTATATATTTGCTACAAAAATATAAAAAAACCTATTAAATCATGACTGAATTAATTCTTGGAATTGGGAAATTATTTACATGGTCTTATAAAATATTGCCTATTATTGGTCATTTTGTGGATTGGTTTTATGTGGTGGTTCTTTGTTTATTTTTATTGTATTGGTGTAAAAGAATTATTGGTTTTACACAAAAAGACAATAAATATGACGGAGACCATCTATAATAATTGATTAGTAGATCTTAGTACTCATTGCTATATATTTATGAGATTTTTTTTCATTTTTATATCCACTTTTTTTCTAATCTTAGCTTGTGAAGATAATAAGATTAAGGAATTAAAATTAAAAACAAACCGTTCCGGAATTTCTAGCGACTCTTTATTTTTTCTATCTGATACAGTAACGATTACCGCGGTTGGAGATATTATGTTGGGAAGTAATTATCCCTCATCCACGTATTTGCCGGAAGTTAACATACTTGAAGGAATTACTCCTACTCTTAAAGAAAAATCAGATCTAATTATAGGTAATTTAGAAGGAACCTTATTTGATTCCGGAGGGAAACCGAAAAGATGTTCCAATCCAGCGTATTGTTTTGTATTCAGAACACCATCTTCTTATGGAAAGTATTTAAAACAGGCAGGGTTTGATTTTTTGAGTTTAGCCAATAATCATAGTAATGATTTCGGGACATTTGGAAGAGAAGCAACCAAAAAAAATCTGGATATTCTGGGAATACAATATGCAGGAATATTGAATCAATGTGAGTATGCGATTAAAAAAAAGAATGGAATACGGTATGCTTTTATAGGAGCAGGGCATAATCTCGGATTGGTTAGCTCAACTAAATATGATGATGTGAAAAGAATAATAAAAGAAGTGCGTCCAAAAGCTGATATAATCATTGTCATGTTTCATGGAGGAGGAGAAGGAGCTTCTTATCAGCGTATACATTTTAAAAGAGAATTTTATGCCGGCGAAGATCGTGGAAATGTTGTTGAATTTGCTCACGTTTGTATTGATGCCGGTGCTGACCTTATTATAGGTAGCGGTCCTCATGTAACAAGAGCAGTTGAGATTTACAATAATAAATTTATTGCCTACAGTTTGGGTAATTTCGCTACTTACGGAAAAATTACGCTTAATGGTCCTAATGGAAATGCTCCAATTCTTAAAATTAAAACTGATGTTAAAGGGAATTTCATTTCATGCAAAGTGCTTTCAACATTTCAAAGTAAAGGATCAAAAAACGGACCGGAAATCGACCCTGAACATAGGGCATTGAAATATATTAAATACTTGAGTAATACAGATTTCCCCAATAGTCGTTTAAAATTTTCAGCATCAGGAGAAATTAAAACAAATCATTAGTAACTAAAATAATATAAAATTAAATTCACTTCTTTACAAAGCCAAGGAGAATCTAGATTTAAATTATTGTATTATTTAGTTTGAATTTGTTGAAAAGTTACCTTATTTATTTAAAGGAGAATAATTATTTTATTTTTTCTTATATACCTGCTGGTATAGTGTCTTGGTTCGTCAATTGAGCTATTTAAATGCGTTAGCATTGATATCTATACACTTAGGAAATAGTTGATAAAAAAGAAAAAAATAATTGGATAATTGTTTTTTTTATCTAAAACTATATTTTATTTTTATGTCAGTCTTACTAAGTATACTATTTAATGAAAATAAAATATATCTTTTTTTTATGGGTAATAGCTCAATTAATGCTATCGGCCCAAATTCCAAGCTATTACAGTTCAATAGATTTTTCAAAAAATAAGGAGGAGTTGAAGGCAGATATTTCATCTTTACTCACTACTACCCATACCACTTTATTATACTATAGTAATGCAAAAAAGCCGGATGTTTGGAAAACTTTAAAATTATCAGATTTGGATCCGGAAAATGTCCAACAAAATACTGTTTTGTTGATATATGGTTATCATGACGATCCTGAGGATCTCATGCATAATCGAACCAGAAGTGTAGATTCATCTTGCCATAAATCTTCTTGCAAAGGGCTTTGGACGAGGGAACATGTTTTTGCAAAATCACTAGCAAATCCGAAACTAATCACTACCTCAAGAGGTCCCGGAACTGATGCTCATAATTTAAGAGCTGTTGATCAACAATATAATATACGACGCAGCAATAGAAATTTTGCTGACGGATCGGGAAACTCAGGCAATGTCTCATCTACAGGTTTTTATCCTGGAGATGAATGGAAAGGGGCTATAGCGAGAATAATTATGTATATGCATGTTAGATATCCGTATCAATGCGAAGCAAAAAATACGGCAGAAAGTTCTTATACATATAGTGCTGAAATGCCAGATTTATATCTAAAATGGAATGCCGATAAGGATCCATCGTTATTTGAAAAGTTAAGAAATGAAGTTATTTACAACATACAAGGAAATAGAAACCCGTTTATTGACAATCCTTATATAGCAACTCTTCTTTGGGGAGGCCCTAGTGCATTAAATACATGGGGTTATATGTCAGTTGAAGAACTTATTAATTCGCCTGAGTGTAAAGTTTATCCAACGATTACCTCTGATAATTTTGTTTATGTAAAAGGAGCTAATATTAAGGCTATATATATTTATAACATTTCAGGTAATCTACTCAATTACATTACATACATTAATGATGAAAGAATTCCAATTCCTAATCAAGTAGGTATTTATTTTATAAAATTGGTTACTGATAAAGGAAATCAAAATTTTAAAATATTTAGAAAACCTTAGTAATTTATATAATTTGAAGTTAATATAAAGGAAATTATTTGAAAACTAATGTTTTACTGTTAGATGTAAAAAAAGTGTGAATTAATAAATGTAATAATTTGAACACCTAATGAAGGTGTTTTTTATTATTATAATTAACTGATAGGATGTTCTTCAATGGTACTCTCTAATTATGTGACTTGACGAAAATAATTAATTTAGGTTAATTGGTTTAAAATTTCAATAAATTATTTTTAATATAATTACTTATGCTAATTTGATAAATTTATAACTAAAGATTGTTCGTTATTCATGAAATAAAAAAAGTATATAATTAAAATTAATATTAATTTTAAATAACTAATAAATAAAAAAAAACTATATTTATTCTCATTGATTATTTATTTATTGTTATTTTTGCTTATTAAAAAATAAAATATAAAATTAATAACCATGAAAAAGTTTACTCTTAAGTTTTTTAGCTTTTCCCTTTTAGGGATAATATTAATAATGCAATCTTGTAGTAATGAGGATAGCCTGTTAGATTCTTCCTCGTTGTCAACAGCTTCCGATGAAACGCTATCTACTTTTGGCTTGCCTAATAAATCAGGAAAGATAAGGACATTAAATTACAATGATTTAATTGAAATAAAAAATAAACTAACTGCGGCTAAAATTAATTTACCTGATTTAGAATTAAAAGAACCTTCAAAGTCTGATAAAAGCAAACCCTTTGTACAAGTTCTTAAAGTTAGTACTAAAACTGCTCATCCTGATCGTTCAGGTAAAACTATAGATGTATCAGGTGTATTTTTATTACCTACTAATTTAATTCCCAGTAGTTCATTAAAAAATCGTATAATAATTGCACCTCCACCTACTTATACTTATAATAAATTAGCTCCTTCTAATGCATTTAAAGGTTTTAAATGGACGGATGATGATTTGCATTTTAATTATTTGGCTTTTTGGACTATTCAAGCCTATAACGGATTTATAGTTTTCTTTCCTGATTATCCGGGGTTTGGGGATTCATATAAACAATGTCAACACCCCTTTTTAGATTCCAAAGCAATGGTTAATTCTACTTTAGATTTGTTTAAATCAGCAAAGGTAACTTTAACCAAGAATGGATATAAATTTAAAAAAGACTTAATTATAACCGGGTATTCTTTAGGAGGTTTTATTGCAGCCTCTTTAGCTCGTGAAATTGAAACCAATCCTTCTCATGGTTTAAGCGTTGACTTATTGGTGACAGGAGGAACTCCTTGTAATTTGAAACAAATAATCGATTCAATAAGAGCTTCGAAAAAAACTGAACATAATTATTTTATTGCCTATGGACTATGGGGGTATCAAAAAAATGCCTATCCTTATATAAATATTACTGATTTTTTGAAAGAACCATATGCTTCTAAATCACTTTCATGGTTCGATGGAACTCACTATGATTCAGATGTAAATTCGTATTTTTCAAACAGACCTAAAGATATTTATACTGAAAAATTTATGAAATCATTAGATACGGATGCTACTATTTCTTATGTGAATGATATTCTTGTAGAAAATAGTGTAAAACCTTGGAAAAATAAATGCAAATTTATAATGACCCATGGTGTTTCCGATTTGTCAGTTCATTACCAAAATGCCTCTGATTTTTCAAAACAACAAAATCAAATAGGAGGGAAGGTCACTTTTATACCTACTGTAGGAGAGCATGAATTAGGAGTAATTCCTTATTATCTTAATGCATCCTATTTTATGGCGATTTATAACTAACATTAGTAATTGATAAAAAAAACAGGCTTTATAAAAAAGAGCCTGTTTTTTAATTTTTTTTAAGCTCTGTAAATATCCAATTTTAAATAAATCTGAGGTAGGCTTTATTAGTAAATAATAATATATTGTTAAAAGATAAATAGGTATATAAATAGACGTAATTAAATTAAATTAATATTTTTTATGATTAAAATTATGTTAAATAATTGTATTTAAATTGTTAATTTTGTTTGATAAAAAATAAAATAACCTTATAGTTATGAAGAAAAAAATTTATAAAATTTTAGTATTATCCTTAATGGGTATAATGCTAACTATTCAATCTTGTAACAATGAAGACAGCTTAGCTGATGTTTCTTCTAATTCAGTTGAAAAAGCTTCCAATACAAAGTTGGATGAAGTACCTGTTAAATCAGAAGTTATAGCGACTTTTGATTCGAGTGATTTAGTGAATATTAAAAATAAATTAGCGGGATTAGGTATTGATGTTTCGGGTTTTAAAATTGATAAATCAGAATCTTCAAAAACCAAATTACCTGGTTTATTGCCATATGTGAAAGCATTGAAAGTGACAACTAGAACTCCACATCCTAATCGCTCGGGAGGATATATTGATGTTTCAGGAGTTTTATTGCTTCCATCAAAAACTATTTTTACGGATTTACAGAAATTTCGTATTATGGTTGCAACACCTCCTACTTATACGCTTAATAATGAAGCGCCGACAAATTTATTTAAAAATTTTAAATCAAAATTAAAAGATAATGATTTTCAGCTTAATTTCTTAGCCTTCTTTACGCTTCAAGCAAGTAACGGATTTATTGTATTCTTCCCTGATTATCCTGGATTCGGAGATTCGTATAAACAATGCCAACATCCGTATTTAGATTCCAAAGCTATGGTTAATTCAACTTTAGATTTATTAAAAGCGTCTCAAAACACACTTTCATCTGAAGGGTATAGATATAAATCTGAATTAATTATTACCGGTTATTCGTTGGGTGGTTTTGTTGCTGCATCGATAGCAAGAGAAATTGAAACGAATCCTTCTTTAGGATATACGTCCAATTTATTATTTACAGGGGGAACTCCTTGTAATTTGAAACAAATTACAGACATCGTAAGAGCTTCGAAAAAAACTCAACATACTTATTTTCTTACTTATGGATTATGGGGATATAAGTTGAATGCCTATCCTAATATAAATATTAAAGATTTTTTAAAAGAGCCATATGCTTCGACTTCCTTATCTTATTTTGATGGCACACATGGTGATCTAGAGGTAAATGCTTATTTTTCTCAATATCCTAAGAAAATGTATACTGAAAAATTTATTAAATATCTTGATACAGATCCAAGTTTAGCGTATATGAATGATATACTTAATGAAAATAGTGTAAAACCTTGGAAAAATAAATGCAGATTTATAATGACCCATGGGATATCTGATGTTTCTGTATATTATCAAAATGCCTATGATTTTTCACTTCAACAAAATAAAAATGGAGGAAAAGTAACTTTCATTCCTACAGAGGGAGATCATATTATAGCTGTAAAACCGTATTTTGATAAAATGACTTTTTATACGGCTCTTTATAAATAATTTTTTTAATTTATTATCAAAAAAGCAGATTTATTAAATATAGACCTGCTTTTTTATTGATAAGACCAGATTATTTTAAATATTTTATAAAAGCCCAAATTTTTCTTTTATTTAAATATTTCATATTCTTATCATTTATATATGCTTCTCTTTCAAAACTAATTTTATGATACGCTATATTTGTGTTTTTATATTTTATAAGATTAATTATATATTCTACTAAATAACAAATAAAGAAAAAGATCCAAAGCATTTCCAGCTGTTGTCTCAAATGTATTTTTTCATGATTAATTAATATTTTGTTGTGTTTTAGGTATTTGTAACGTATAAAAATAAACGGGAATATGGTCATTCCCTGGAAATCACCATAAAATAGATATGGGAAATATATTATCATTTGATATCTACAAGTTTATAATTAAAGAATTTAATTTTTTTCGTTGATTTTCTGTATTAACGAATAATTCTAATTAAAAAATACGGCTCTGTCCATGACGGATATATATCCATATATTTTATTAGCCCAATCACTATATCTAAGTTTTTATATATTTATGTTTAATAAATGAATTCGTTGATAAACTAAAAAATAATTATAACTTTAAAAGTATAAGAAGATATTTGTCCTTTTTTCAATTGTAAAAATAAAATAAATAAATTATATACTAATTACTTAAATAAGCCAATAATTAATTTTTTAACAAATTTTGTACCTTTACGTTGTTTTGAAAACAAATTCTATTATACACTCAATTTTTCCGATTTTAGAAAAGAGTATTTTAAGTTCGGAAGTACAAATTTTTTTAGAAAATAAAAGTAACATTAATATATCTGTATTAGGGTCTGCAGGTTCTTATATTAATATCTTTAGCAGTTATTTATTTAACTTGTTGAATAAAACTATATTTATGGTTTTTTCAGATAAGGAAGAAGCTGCTTACGCCTTGAATGAGATAGAGGGTATTTTTGGTAAAGAAAAAGTTTTGTTTTATCCAACTTCACACTTAATTCCTTATCAACTTGAAGAAGTACAAAATGCAAATGTGGTTTTACGAACTGAAGTTATAAACAGTATAACGCAAATGCAAAGCCCTAAGATTATTATTACCTATGCTGATGCGATCACAGAGAAAATAATCACTAAATCCGAACTAAATTCGATAAGCTTAAAGATAAAAGTAGGTGAAAAAATAAATTCGGATTTTCTTAATGAAACTTTATTTACCTTTCACTTTAAAAGAACCGATTTTGTAACGCAACCAGGAGAATTTTCATTGAGAGGAGGTATTTTGGATGTATTTTCCTATTCAGACGAAAAACCTTATCGTATAGGATTTTTTGGAGATGAAGTGGAAACGATACGTAAATTTAATATTGAAACTCAGCTTTCTGAAGAAAAAGTTGATGAATTTATGATCGTCCCAAATATAGATGCTTCTAATCTTGAAACGCTAAAAGTATCATTTTTAGATTATTTACCTTCCGATGCCCTATTTATAGGAAAAGATTTATCTGTATCATTATCAACCATAGAAAAAAAATTTAATAAAGCAGAAGAAATCTATGCTACCTTATCGCAAACTATAAAACGAAGTGAACCGTATGATTTATATATACAGCCGGATGAATTTATTTCCAAATTACAATCTCATTCTTGTATTGAATTTTCATCCATTCCATATTTTAAAGAATTTAAATCAGTTCGATTAGATCAAACGGAACAACCCAGTTTTCATAAACAGTTTGAATTATTAGGGCAAGATTTGCTTGAGAAAGAAAAATTAAAATATAAAAATTTCATAACATTTCAGTCAGAAAAGCAAGAAAGTAGACTTCAAGATATATTTTCTGAAATAGAAAAAGAAATACCTTTTACTGGATTTATTGCAAATGTGAATAAAGGTTTTGTAGATCATAATTCTAAATTCCAAATCTATACAGATCATCAAATTTTTGAAAGATATCACCGCTATAATTTACGTAATTCCTTCTCGAAATCGGAATTTTTAACGTTAAAAGAACTTACCGATTTAAAGGTCGGAGATTATGTAACGCATATCGACCATGGGATTGGGAAATTTATGGGACTGGTTAAAATAAAAAATGATGATAATTTACAAGAAACCATTAAACTCGTTTATAAAAATAATGATATTCTTTATGTAAACATCCATTCACTACATAAAATTTCCAAATTTTCAGGTAAAGAGGGCGGAGAAATTACTCTGAATCAATTAGGTTCGGCAGCTTGGAAAAATCTTAAGAATAAAGCAAAAAGGAAAGTTAAAGAAGTAGCATTTGATCTTATTAAATTATATGCGGATAGGAAGACAAAACCAGGATTTTCTTTTTCGCCTGACGGCTATTTGCAAAACGAACTGGAAGCTTCTTTTATGTATGAAGACACACCTGATCAAGAAAAGGCTACACAGGAGGTAAAAAATGATATGGAAAAACCTATTGCTATGGATAGGCTTATCTGTGGAGATGTAGGCTTTGGTAAAACGGAAATTGCCATACGAGCTGCCTTTAAAGCAGCAACAGATGGAAAACAAAGCGCTATTATGGTACCAACAACCATATTGGCCTTACAACATTATAAAACTTTTGTTTCCAGGTTAAAGGATTTTCCGGTTCGTGTTGAATATTTAAATCGCTTTAAAACAGCTGGGCAAAAAAAAGAAATAATACAATCTCTGGCGGAGGGTAAAATAGATATTATTATTGGTACTCAACAATTAATAGGAAAAGATGTTAAATTCAAAGATTTAGGTTTATTGATTGTTGATGAAGAACATAAATTCGGAGTTTCAGTAAAAGATAAATTAAAAACTATAAAAACGACGGTAGATACATTAACATTAACTGCTACTCCTATCCCTAGAACTCTTCAATTTTCATTAATGTCAGCTAGAGATATGTCTGTAATTAAGACTCCACCGCCTAATAGGCAACCCGTTCAAACGCAGCTTATAGGTTTTAATGAAGAACAAATACGAGATGCAATCATCTATGAGCTTAATAGAGATGGGCAGATTTTATTTATTAACAATAGAATAGAAAACTTAGACATACTCGCCGGCATGATTAAACGTTTGGTTCCAATGGCTAGAATAGCCATTGGACATGGACAGATGGAAGGGAAAAAACTTGAAAAAATAATGATAGATTATATGGAGGGAAACTACGATGTTTTAATTTCAACTACAATTATTGAATCCGGATTAGATGTTCCTAACGCAAATACTATTTTCATCAATGATGCTCAGAAATTTGGTTTAGCAGATTTGCATCAAATGCGAGGAAGAGTAGGAAGGTCTAATAGGAAAGCCTTTTGCTATCTTATTACACCGCCATTAGATGTCATAACTTCTGAAGCTAGAAAGCGTTTACAAGCTATAGAGCAGTTCTCTGATTTAGGCTCCGGATTTAATATAGCAATGAAAGATCTGGAAATAAGAGGAGCAGGGGATTTGCTTGGGGCTGAACAGAGTGGTTTCTTTGCTGAAATTGGATTTGAAGCGTATCAACAAATTTTGAATGAAGCTATTGAAGAATTAAAAGAAGATGAATTTTCTGATTTGTTTGTCGAAGAAAATGAGAAAAAGGATTTTGTGTCAGAAGTGCAGATCGATACGGATTTCGAATTGTTAATACCGGATCAATATATAAATAAAGTAGAGGAACGCTTTTCTCTTTATCAAAAATTATCAGAAATTAAAAACGAAGATGAGCTTATTAATTTTAAAAATGAGCTTATCGATCGTTTTGGAAAATTACCTAAACAAACCCAGGAATTATTAAAGAGTGTAAAATTAAAATGGATTTCAAAATCATTAGGATTTGAAAAATTATTAATTAAGAATGGAGTTTTATTAGCATATTTTCCTATGAATGCGCAATCTAAATATTATCAATCAGATATTTTTAAAAAGGTTCTTGAATTTTTGCAAAATAATCCTTCTGAAGCATCTTTAAAACAAAAAAATATTAACGATACTTTACAGCTTTATTTAAGAAAAGATAATATAATGAAAATGGATAACATTTTAGATTTTATGGGGAGTATCAATACATTTATCAATTTATAAAAGAAGTCCGTATAAAAAAATGTATCTTAGCATTTATTATTATATTTTAAAAGTTTATGTTTCAATCACGCTTATTTAATAGTTTTGATAAGCTTTTAATCTTATTACTAGTTGTAGCGACCTTTCCTCTGCTATTTCTTTCATTTTATAATGAACCATCAGCAGATGATTATGCTTATGCGATAAAATTATTTAAAGATTCTTTTTTTTATATAGAATATTATGAATATATGCATTGGGGAAGTAGATATACTGCAACCGCTGTATTAATTACCAATCCTATTCATTGGGGTTATTTTTTCGGTTATAAAATAATATCCATATGTATGATCGTATTTTTTATATACGCTTCATATTTTATGTTTTATCAAATAACAAAGAAGAAAATTTTATCGATAAAACTTGCTTCACTATTATCTTTTGTGTATATTTTCTTATTACCAGGAATTGATTCTGCTTTTTATTGGCTTTCAGGTTCTGCTACTTATCATTTAGGGAACATTTTTTTTTTAATGTATATAGGTTGTTCTGCTAAGATTGCAGAAAAAAATAAGATCTTTTTAACAATAAGTCTTTTTATTCTAATTTTTCTGATAGTTGGTTGTAATGAAATATCCATGATTTATTTACTTCTATATAATTTTCTTTTTTTAAGCTATAATTATTATACAACTCGTAGATTTTTTACTCTACATTTTTATCTTTTTACTTGGACCGTTCTTTTGACATTTTTTATACTCATTGCACCTGGAAATTATGAGCGATCTCATTCTATAATCAATCCATTGTCATTATCAGAAATTTTTTTTAAATCGTTAAAAAAATCTATTGTATTAATTTTTAGATATGCATTAATCTCCTTTATAATTACTTTTCTGACTTTCTATAATCTAAGAAAGCCCTTACAGGATATTAAATTAAAGATGTTAACATTGCCTTATTTAATTTATATTCCCTTATTTTTTGTTATAATTTTTATTGGATGTTTCCCCAGTATATATAGTTTAGGAAGTTATCCGCCTTTACGAACAGTAAATGTGATTTTTTTTGCAGTTTTGATCTTAATAATGATAGTATGTTACAAATTAGTTTCTTGTCCATTAACCAAAAAATTACAGGTACCACAGTTTTTAAGAATTATTATTTTGCTAATTATAGTTTTAGGTTATACTTTTGTCATAGGCGATAAAAATGTTTATGATATTAATAATAATATTTATAACGCATATGAAGATATATTAAGCGGTAAAGCCCAGAAATATAATAAAGAAGTTCATGAAAGATATAAAATTATACATAGCTCAAAGGAGGATACTTTATATTTGCCTCCATTACAAGCAAAACCGCAAATCATTTATCATTCAGATATAAGCCAAGATCCCAAGCATTTTTATAACGCATCTATGGCTGAATTTTTTAATAAAAAAGCGATCATAAAAAAATAATAAACATATAATACATAAACCATGAAAACTAATTGTGTAGTTGTTCCTTGTTATAATGAAGAATTCAGGTTGCCAGTTAAAGATTTTGAAAAAAGTCTTGTTGAAGAAAATAACCTTTTTTTCTGTTTTGTTAATGATGGTAGCTCAGACCAAACATTAAAGATCTTAAATGATTTGTATCAAAAATTTCCCGAAAAAGTTTTAGTAGTAGATAAAAAACAGAATGCTGGCAAAGCGGCAGCCATTTTTACTGGTATTAATGAAGCTTTTAATTGGAAAAATTTTGATATTTTTGGGTATTTGGATGCCGATCTTGCTACTTCAGTAGAAGAATATAGTCGTGTATGTTCCTATCTGAATGAAAACATTATATTTGTATTCGGCTCAAGAGTGAGGAGAATCGGTTCCCATATTAAAAGAAAATTGCATAGACATCTAATTGGAAGAATTTTTGCTACCTTATCCAGTACAATGTTAGATTTACCTGTGTATGATACTCAGTGTGGAGCTAAAGCATTTTCAAATGAAGTAGCTAAAAATATTTTTACAGATCCATTTATTTCAAATTGGAGTTTTGATATCGAAATTTTCTTTAAATTTATAAATGTTGTAGGTAAAGACAATGTTGAAATAAGAGCAAAAGAAATTCCTTTAGAAGCTTGGAGAGATGTTGGAGATTCAAAAGTTAAATTTTCTTACTCATTGAAGCTCCCTTTTGAGTTATTTAGAATAAAAAGATATTATAAGAAAGCATAATGCTCTTCTTATATATTGTTAGATATTTAATATAAATTTTATGAATAAATACCTGATTGTAGGCTTAGGAAATATAGGAGAAAAATATAACAATACTCGACACAATATAGGCTTTTTGATAGTTGAAAGATTAGTTGAACAGTTAGAAGGTAATTTTAAATCTGCCAATTTCGGACAACTTTGTGAAACATCATATAAGGGAAGAAAAACATTTATTCTTAAACCGAATACTTATATGAATTTAAGTGGAAATGCAGTTAAGTACTGGGTTACAAAAGAAAAAATTAAACTAGAAAATTGCTTGATAATTTGTGATGATTTAAGCCTACCTTTTGGTACAATACGAATTAAATCTAAAGGAAGCAGTGCTGGACATAATGGGTTAAAAAGTATTGAAGAACTATTGCAAACGAAGCAATATCCACGATTTCGTTTTGGAATAGGTGATGATTTTTTAAAAGGGAAACAAATTGAATATGTTTTAGGAGAGTGGGATGAGAAAGAGAAAATGATGCTTAGTGATAGAATAAATAAAAGTGTGGAAGCAGTAATGTCTTTCATTTTTTCAGGTATAAACAATACGATGAATCAATACAACGGTAAATAAATCAATTTTATTAGAAAAAATATTTGATACTAATTTTTTATAAGAATTTCCAAAAAATAAGATCAAAATATTTTTAATAAAAATTCATGACTAATTAATTTAATAAAACTAATACCGAAATATTCAGTTATCAGGTCTGATTAAGTTTATAAATATTACTTATTTTTTTTCGACGGATGATAAAGAGGGATAATTATCAAGAGTTTCAAATATGTAATGCTTATCTTCCTTTAAGACAGAAATAAATTTTTGTAAAGAATCTGCGTACTGCGGTTTATTAAACATTCTGTCGTGGACCAAAATAACAATAGAATTTGGACTGTGAGTTTTTCCGTATTTTAAAGTATTTTTTACCTTTCTTATCATTTCAGTAGCACTCTCAACTGGTATATTAGTGTGAACAAATCTCCATTCTAAATCCCAACCGTAAACTGAATAACCTATTGAATCAAGTTTTTTTGCTACATTAAATGCAGATGATTCACCTTTAATTTCGTGATTTACAGCCCAAGTATTTCTACCTGGAAGTCGAGCGATTTTATGTTTCAGTTTTAATTTGTTTTCCGCTGTAATAAAATCCTGTAATGCTGTTTTAGAGTTTTTATAAAATAAGGAATATTTATTATTTGCATGAGAATTACTGTGGTTACAAACTATAAATAAAGGGTTATGATTAATAGAATCCACTAATTTTTCTTGTACTATTCCCGAATTATGTTGACCTATCATAAAGAAAGTGGCTCTAATATTATATTTTTCCAATATATTTCTGCAGTTATTAGTACCAGGTAATTGAGGACCGTCATCTAATGATAGGTACACATAGTATTTATTAGAAGAATCCTTGGCTAAACCTTTATGCGTTTTTAGTTTTAAAGAATCCTTATTATTTTTTGTGGATTTATCTAATTTATGAGGATTTTTAATTTGAATTAATGAATCATCTGTTTTATGATTTTTTGTTTTATCTGTTTTTTTTGAAGAAGAATTGAGATCAGAATTGGAAATATGGGATTCTTTAGGTTTATTTTTTATCTCGTTATTGTCTTTAGTGCAACTTAATAGTCCTATAAATAAGAGTAGGATGAAACAATATAATTTCATATGTTATCAGTAGTTTTAAAATTTTAAAATATTAATTAAATTAAAATTTAATCAAGAAATTAGCATAACATAAATCATGCCATATTTGTTTTGCTTTTTTGTGATTATATTTTAAAAAATTATAAAAAAACATTAATTGTTAGGTTGTTATTTTATAATGTGTATTTAAATTTTCATAATTTTATATAAAATTTGAATTTACTATATTTATAATGGTAAATGTTTAAGATGTAATTTAATAATGAAATATTTTATTGATTTTAATTAAACAAATGCCTTTTGTAACTTTGTCATTGTGCGTAAAATAATTCATATAGATATGGATGCTTTCTATGCGTCGATAGAACAAAGGGATCATGAAGAATTCAGAGGTAAACCTCTAGCTGTTGGGTTTGCAGGAGAAAGAGGTGTAGTGGCAGCTGCTAGCTATGAAGCAAGAAAATTTGGAATATATTCCGCAATGTCCTCTAAACAGGCTCTACAACGATGTCCTAATCTTATCTTTACCCCTGCTAGGTTTGAAGTTTATCGTTCAATTTCTCGACAAATAAGAGATATTTTTTTACAATATACAAATTTAGTAGAACCCTTATCTTTAGATGAGGCTTTTTTGGATGTAACCAACAATTTTAAAAATATGAAGTTTGCTATGGATATTGCTAAAGAGATAAAAGATAAAATTTTTATAGAAACTGATCTAACGGCTTCAGCTGGAGTTTCATTTAATAAGTTTCTTGCAAAAATAGCTTCCGATTATAACAAACCCAATGGCTTATTTATAATTACTCCACAAAAGGCGGAAAAATTCGTGGAGAAACTTAAAATTGAGGATTTTTTTGGTATTGGAAAAAAAACTGCTGAAAAAATGCATCAGATAGGAATTAATACAGGGTGGGATTTAAAACAGAAAACAGAAGATGAACTGATCGAATTGTTTGGTAAGCATGGAAAGATCTATTATTTAAATTCAAGAGCTCAAGATTACCGTGAGGTAAATCCTAACAGAATAAGAAAATCGGTTGGCTCTGAAAATACATTTATGGAAGATACAAATTCTTTGCCTAAATTATATATAGAATTAGAAACGGTTTCAAGAGATGTTATTAAAAGAATGAATAAAAATTCTTTTAAAGGAAGAATCGTTACTTTAAAAATTAAATATGCAGATTTTAAAGTAATATCCAGAAGTAAAACTTATCCAACTATTATATCTGACTATACAGCTTTGTATAAATCGGCATTAGAGTTATTGCATTTAGTCGATCTAAATAAAAAAGTAAGATTAATTGGACTAAGTATTAAAAGTTCTGATACAGAACCTGAAATTGAGATAAATAAAAACTATCAATTAAAAATTCCTTTTAATGAGTTTGAAAATTTTTAATTAAAAATTTATAATAAAATATTATATTTTTAAAGATAGTTATTTTAAATAATTCCTAATTCAATAACTAGACTTAATAATTGTTTGGTGTCTTTAACATTGAAAGAAGCCCGAAGTAGGGCAAGACGCTTTTCTATTGAACTTTCACTATTGGGGACTATTTGTTTTTCTTTGAAATGCTGCTCTACATCTTTCTGGGTAAATCCTTGTGAAAGTAATTTTAATAAGTAAACATCATAATCATTTAATTCATATAAATTATTTTGAAATGATTTGTAATTAACGTTGGAAATATAAGATTCATTTTGATTTATAGATATGATAGCTTTTTGTAATTCTTTAGTATCGCTCCTTCCTTTGGTTACAAATCCATTGATTTTATATTTATCGAACATTGATTTAATTTTGTGGAATCTATTTTCAATCGAAAATACAATTACTTTAAGATTAGGTTGTTCAGTTTTTGCAGCTTGTATTAAATCTTCTCCTCCCTCTAATTTTTGTTTCCTATAATCTGAAGCAAAAGATAGGTCGGTAATTAATAACTCATAGGGTTCATGATCAATAATAGCTCGTTTAATTTTGAGCAATGCTTCGTCACAATAAAAAGCTTGGTCAATGATTGGGATTTTTAATTCTTCAACAGTTTTTTTAATGCCTATATTATAACTATCGAAATCTTCTGAAATTAGAATTTTATTAAACATTATTAATGGTTGTTATAAATTATATTGAAATAATAATTTTTATAGCAAAACCTCTTTTTTTTTCACTATCAATAAAATAACTTCCTTGGATAGGATTTAATCGTTTTTTTATATCTGTTAAATCTTTATAGGAATTAATGAAAGAGCCGGACAGACCAATACCATTATCAGAATATTCTATAATTATTGTAGAATCTTCTTTTTTAAATTTCAAAGTCACAATATCCGCTTTACTATGTTTTTTCATATTAGTCATCAACTCTTTCAATATATAATATATCTCTTCTTTTTTATTGATTGATATATTTTCCCAAATATGAGGCTCATTTCCAATCAATATTATTTTGGTATATTTAGCTCCATATGGTTTTATCATATTTCGTAAAGTGATTGAAAAATCATCTTTTAAATCAAGATTAAATTCTGCATCATGAGAGATATCTCTCGATTTTTGATATAATAATTCTAATTCGTCAATTATTTTAGTAGGTCTAATATCAGAGTTATTTTCTAATTGCACCATAAGGAAGTAAATTCCATTAGCAACTTCATCATGAATTTTTTTAGAATATTTTAATTTAGTACGATGCACTTCTTCTGTTTTTTCTTGTCGGAATTTGGCTTTTCGTCTTTGATACCAGAATATTAAAAACACCAAAATTAAAATTGCTAAGAAAGATAAAGATCCAAATATCACACTCTGCTTTAATAGTTGGTAACTTTTTTGCGCATTTTCAGCTTTTAATGAGGCATTTTCTTCTTTATTTCTTTCTACCTCATAACTCATTAAAGCAAATTTATTTTTAGCTTGAACTCTTTTTGAATTTATCGAATCGCTTATTTTTTCGTATAAATTGAAATAATATTTTATACTACTAGATTGTGAGGTTATCGGGATAATTTTTTTTATAGCTACTTGCTGATCATCTAGATTTCCTAATTTTAAAGCTATATCATACATTTTATTGGCATGAAAAATAGCCTTTTTAGCATTATTATTTTCGTAATATTCTGATAAATGATAATGATTGGCAATTTGTCCTAATAAATCTGAATATTGTTCTCTTACTTTAAGGGAATAATAAAAATCTTTATCTGCTTTAAAATAAGGATTAAGTAGCCATTTAGCATAAGCTAAATTATCTATAATTCGAGCTTGATGAAGGGGGAGATTGCTTAAAAAAGGATCTTTATTTAGATTATTTAATATTTTTATAGCATTTATGTAATTTCCAGCTTTTATGTTAACAACTGCAACATTATTTTTAATATTTATAGAAGATATTTTATTAGTAGAAGACTGTAAAGCCATGTTGTAATACTTTATAGCTTCGTCATAATCTTTTAATTCTGTTTTAGAAATTGCTAAACAATTATATGCGGCAGATAATAAAGTGTTATTTTGTAAATCTTTAATATATCTTAACGCTTCAACTGCAGATTCTTCGCTACCGATATAATCACCTTCATTAGCTTGTGTAATAGCTATGTTTATTAAGCTTTTTCCAATAAATTTATAATTATTTTCAATTAAAAAAGCTTCTTTAGAATGATTAAAATAATAGAACGCGCTGTCGCTTTTACTTTTATTTAAAAAATAAAGCCCCATATTGAAATAAATATATGCTAATTTTGAAATATTTTTATTTTTTTTGAGCTTAAATATTTCTTTATAGTCAAATGGAATAGTGTCATTATTAATAATACTGTTTTTTTTTTGTGATTTGGTTGATATTTTATGATTTCGCTTATTTTTTATTATACTACTATCCTTGCAAGATGTTAAATTCATCAATATAATAATTGCATAAAATAAAAATTTTATAAAATCTATCATTTTATCCATGAATATAAAATTATAAACTTAGAATATTAAAACTTATTATGTAATTATAATATTTATATTTTATTATTTAATATAAAAGTAAATTAATAAAAAAAAGACAAGGGATACCTTGTCTTTAGTATTAAACCATTTAAAATTTTAATAATGGAAATTAAATAATTTTTATTGATCTTTTTTATATTTTATTCATGATTACCGTACAGGATTTTGAGCAGTTTCCCCGCTGACATCCATTTTTCTTATGGAATTTTGAGTATTTTT